>JABDJT010000496.1 GCA_013003335.1 Verrucomicrobiales bacterium
TTGCATGATTCTGTCAGTTGAATACCCTCGAGTCCGGCGATTACTTTGCAAAGTGAGACATTTTATTTTCAGCATGGCGTTCGCATTCGCCGGGGCCGGGTTTTCGGCTGAGACGGAGGCTTTCAAGAAAGAAGGCCTCACGGTTCAGCTCGCTTCAGATGTGAACGCGGTGGTGCCGGGCCAAAAAATCACGGTCGGATTTTTCATCAAGCATGATCCGAAATACCACACGTATTGGCGGTCGCCGGGGATCGTGGGCGTCGGTTCGCGTTTGGATTGGGAATTGCCGGAGGGATTCAAAGCTGGCCCGATCGAATGGCCGGCCCCGATCCGGACGAAGATGGCGCAAATCACGGCGTGGGGTTACGAATCGGACACGTGTCTGCTTTCTGAAATTCACGTGCCGAAAAATGTGGACGGGAAATCGGTCACGTTGAAAGTGAAAGCCGCCTGGATGTGCTGCGCGGCGACGTGTCACCCGGGCTGGCAGGATTTTGAACTCACCCTGCCGGTTTCGGATTCGGGCGAAGCGGAAAGGGACGAAAAATGGGCAAAGATGTTCGCCAAAACCCGGGCTGCATTTCCGAAATCGTCACCGGAAAACTGGAATTTCTCAGCAAAGAAAACGGGGGAGATCATGGAAAATGTCGCTGAGATCGAAGCTGTGTTTTCCATTCCGAAAACGGTCGAGATGCCGGAGGATTTTGACTGGAACGAGGTCTATTTTTTCTGCGATGACAATCAGGTGAACTCGGACGAACCGCAGGGTGTTCGGTTTGATCCGGACCGACCGCACACCGTTTATTTGAAGCTGATCGGAACGAGTTACGGACCGAAAAATCCGGAATCGGTCAGCGGGATTTTATTTCACCCGAATGGCTGGCCGGGGCTGGACACGAAGTGGATTGAGGTTTCTACTCCGTGGGCCGACAACGATGAGCAAAGCCAAAAAAGAAAAGAAAAAAAAGCAAAAGGTGAAAACCAAAAGCGCGATCGAACCGGGTGAGGTCTGTGACTCTGAATGGTGTGAAATCCGGCGCTCGCCGATTCACGGGCGCGGGCTTTACGCGACGAAGGACATTCCCAATGAGGAGTACGTGATTCAATATGTCGGGGAAAAAATCGACAAGGACGAATCGAATATTCGCGGCTGGGAGCAGATCGAATGGGCGCAGAAAACAGGCGATGCAGCGGTCTACATTTTCACCCTTGATGACGATTGGGACATCGATGGATCCGGACCGGAAAACGCGGCGCGATTGATCAATCACAGCTGCGCCCCGAATTGCGAGGCCTACATCGTCGATAACGAAGAGACCGGCGAGGGCGAAATCTGGATTTGTTCAATCCGTAAGATTAAGAAAGGCGAGGAGCTTTTCTTTAACTACGGATTCGATCTCGAAAGTTACGAAGATCATCCCTGCTACTGCGGCGCCGAGAATTGCGTCGGCTACATCGCAGGCGAGGACTATTGGGAGGAACTGGCCGAGCTCGAAGCGGCCCCCGAAAAATAGACAGGCTCAATTCCGCGCTGGGAATTTTTTTTACGGCAGGACTTCGATGAGTTCGATGTCAAAAGTCAGCGTCGCTTTTGGCGGGATCGAACCGGGCTTTCCTTCCAGCCCATAAGCCAGGTAATGTGGAATCACGAATCGATATTTCGCACCTTCCTGCATCAGTTGAACGCCTTCTGTCCAGCCGGGGATCACTCCATTGAGCGGAAATTCTGAGGGTTGCCCCCGACGTACGCTGCTGTCAAAAACGGTGCCGTCCTGAAGCGTGCCATGGTAGTGAACGCGAACCCGATCAAAACTCCGCGGACGCTTTCCAGTTCCCACTTTGAAAACGGTGTATTTCATTCCCGTAGTCGTAGAATAGGTTTTTCCCTGCTCCACAACCGGCGGCGCAGGAGCATTCGGAGCTGTCGCAGCCGGAGTCGGCGGAACGACCGGTTCGTCTTTTCCACCACACGCGGACAAGAAAAAGGCCGCCAGAGCGGTGGCGGCTACCATTTTGATAGGATTCGTCTGTATCTGTTTCACAAGACGGAAAAGGTACGGAGCCTCGCTCCGCAAATCAAGCGCTGTTTTCGGAGTGACTACTTTCTGGAAAGCCCAAACGAGGGGTGCCTTTTGTCATGTCGCAGCACCAGAACGCGAATGCCAAATGAAGTTTCACGATACAGGAAATGATAAGGAAACCCGCTGATATTTGCCCTCCTCAGATCACTGTGCAATGGATGAAATCGCTGCGGCCGTTCCAACGCTTTTTCTACAAGATCGAGGAACGCGAAATAGAATCGGTCGGCAACTTCATCGCTCGCCTCGTCTCTGTAATAGCGCTGAATGCTGGTCATATCACGCTGGACCAGCCGATGGAAAATGACTTCTCGAGCCATTATTTTTCGAAAGCCGCTCTGAACTCAGCCATTCCAATTCCCTGCGACGGATCCACGTCCAACTCGGCATCACGCCGTTGCGCCTCCGCAATTCCATCGTCTTCATCATGAAGAATTGCCGGTAACGAACTGAGTAGACTGGATGCCAATTGCGCCCGTTCTTCTTCCGGCAAAGCCATCGCCGTTTTCTCAATTTCCAGAAGAGTCGTCATCGAATCACGTTAAATCCGTTTACGAATTTCACAAACTCACGACTCACTCTTCACCGGACTGATGAATGCTATGAAAATACTGCTTCACGCCCTCTTTCACATCTTCCGGAACGTCTTCGCGCTGCACGAACGATTCCATCTGCTCACGAAATTCACGCTGCGCTGCAACCGTTCGACGACTGCTGACGCCATCGCCGTCATCCGCGGACTCGATCGTCGCGAGGCTTGGCCCCTGCCCTTTTTGCCCCTTCAATTGAGTCGTCTGACCGTTATCAACCAGCTCCGTTGACTGATCCGTACGGCTTTCTACTGAACCCGTCCCCGCTTTTTTACCACCAGGCTTCGCGCCCATGCACTGGCTGAGCGATTGGAATTTCGGTTCACCAAGATAGCCCTGACATTGCCCCAGCTTTTTGCACAT
>JABDJT010000082.1 GCA_013003335.1 Verrucomicrobiales bacterium
AGCATATCGAGGTCGATTCGATGGCCGATCTCAAGGAAGTCGCTCGTTCCGAAAAGCTGGATCTGGATATCGTGCCCTCCCAATCCGCTGACGGGGAGACGACTTTGCAGGTGCTATGGAATGGCGATCCGGTGCCGGATCGAAAGCTGACAGTCAGAGGCCCGACTCACCTCGATCTGAAGACCGACAAAGAGGGAAAAGTCACGTTCCGGACAACCAAAGCCGGCTTGCATTCATTTTTGACCAGCGTCGAGGATGAAACCCCGGGCACCGATCCCGTGGATGAAAAAGACTACGTCAAGATTCGTCACCAATCGACCCTGGTGATGGAGCTTCCCGTGAAATAGCGGAAAGTTGTCGTTGCTCAGTCCCGATCCCCAAAATACCCCCGCGTTTCCACGTAGCGGCCGTTCCCGCCCGGCGGAATCCGGTCGGTCGGGGAATCCCCGGTAGCCAACTCGAGAGCGAATCCGAAGGGTGCTTTGCCGGGACGTTCCACAGGCAGGCTGTTGCCGTTGGCGTCACCCCAGCGGCCCCACACGTGGCCCGGTGCCGCGATGTCGAACCGGGTGATTTTCCCCGCCTCGCGATCATAGATCAACTGGCCGTGCAAATCCGTGGCGAAACCGATCTTGAGAGGGCCGTTGGGAGTCGTCGCCAGTTCCGCGTCGAATTCCGTGCCCCATTCGATTCGGCCGGAAACATCCATCGAGATTTCCGTTTCCGAAACATCCGCCACCGTAACCTCCAGTCGCGCAATCCGGATGGATTTTTCCGGGACGATGCCGCCTTCGCTCGTGGTGGCGCGCCTCGGCGTGAGATGAAATCGGGCCATGCGAATTCCGATTTGCGGATTTGCTTCGATTTTTTGGCCGGGCTTCGGATTTTCCGGGATCAGCGATCTCCACTCCGCTTCCTTCAGCCAGAGATATTCGGTGTTGGGCTCCAGGAAAAGTCGCCACCGTTCGCCGCGCTTTGGATCCTCCTGCATCAGCGGAAAATCGGAGTGGATCGCCTTACGAAGGGAGCCATTCTCTTCCCGGTGTAGAAACCGGGCGTGCACCCGCAGGACGATCCCTCCCTCGGGCGGGGAGGGGATGAGCCGCTCGGACGCGGAAATCTCCGGCACCTCGATGGCACCGGGTGCGCGCTCTGATTCCGGAAGTGCCTCAAATGCAGCCAGCACTTTGGCGTCGGGCCTGCGGCCGAGATGTTCGCCGCTGGCTGAAACGCAGGTCATGTATCCGCTCGAAGTGATCCACATCTTGTCGATGCCGGCTTTCCGGAGAAAATCCCCCTCCGGTCCCTCCTCATGGCGGACCCAGGTCGGCACTGCCACGGCCACGAAATTTTCCCGGATGAAGGAGATCGTCTCGTCGTCCCAGAAGGTGAGCCCACGGCTCACTCCACGTCCGGCCGTTCAACAGCCGGCGCAGGGGGCGCCTCCGCTCCCCGCATTGAAAAAAATCGGTTTTCCCTGCTCGGCAGCCGCCTTCCAGCCTTCCCAAACCGTCGGATACCAGTCGATTTCCATCCAGCGGGATTCGCCCGGCCCGGGCTTGATCAGGCTGTGAATCAATTGCCAGGGTTCCCCGGCCATGGCTGTCGAACAGGCAAACAGGGTGAACCCGAGGATCGCAACCTTCTTCATCCGGGAATCGTAAAAAAACCCGTCGCGGAAGTCACGGAATTTTGAAAACCGGATCGCGGGTCCGAATCAACAGGGTCCGTTCGTCCAACCCACCCTGTTGGATCGTGCCTTTCCCACCGAAACGACCGCATGTTTGGGGGGTTGAATCGCAAGGAATTTTGAGGATTTTGATGAGAAGGATGTTGATGAGGGAACCCGCTCCCATTCCCCGATTGCTGCTGCCGGCGGTCTGCTTCTTTGCAGCCGTTGCCGGACCCCTGTTTTCGGACGACGGGACCCTGAAAAAACTGGACGGATTTCTCGAGAAAAACTGTTTCGAGTGTCACGACGACACCACGGCGAAAGGCGACCTAAATTTGCTCGATCTCGAGTTTCAGCCGCACGATCCGAACAATTTTGCGCGTTGGGAACGGGTGTTTGACCGGGTGAAAGACGGTGAAATGCCGCCGGACAAAAAACCGCGCCCGGAACCGGAAGCGAAGCAGGCATTTTTGCAAAATTTGAAGAAGCCGCTGATCGCGCTGGAGGAAAAGGAAAAGGCGGAGCTCGGGCGGGTGAAATCGCGGCGGCTGACCCGCCTCGAATACGAAAACACGGTTCACGATTTGCTCGGGATCGGGATTCCGCTGACGAGTTTGCTGCCGGAAGATCCCGCCACCCATGGTTTTGAAACCGTCGCCAGCGGCCAGCAACTTTCGCATCACAACCTGGAACGCTACCTCGAAGCAGCGGATGCCGCGCTGACCGAGGCGTTTCGGCGGGCCACGCAGGGCGACAAGCAGTTCTCGAAGACTTTCACGCCGAAACAGCTCGGCTCGGGCGCGGGGAGGCGCGGCAATTACCGCGGACCGGACGATCGCGACGGCGTGCTGATCACCTGGCCGATCCGCCTGCAGTTTTTCGGGCGCATGCCGGTCACCCGCGTTCCGGATCACGGCTGGTATGAGATCAC
>JABDJT010000092.1 GCA_013003335.1 Verrucomicrobiales bacterium
GGACTACACCATGGAGCGTGTCGTCGAAGTCGCCCGCAAACTCCGCGAAGACCACGATTTTCGCGGCTACATACACCTGAAAACCATTCCCGAAGCCTCGCAAGACCTAATTGATCAAGCCGGAGAATATGCCGACCGAATTTCCATCAACGTTGAGCTTCCGAAGCAGGAAAGCCTCGACAAGCTCGCGCCCGAAAAAAATATCGAGCGTACCCAGAAGGCGATGGGCGGGATCCGCTACCGCATCGAGGAAAACAAAGAGAGACGGAAATCCCGCGCTCCCGAAATCCGGAAGGAACGACCCTTTTCCCCCGCGGGTCAGAGCACGCAGATGATCGTGGGCGCAGATGGCGCAAAGGATCAGGACATCCTGCAACGTTCCACCCGGCTCTACGACAGCTACCGGCTTCGCCGTGTCTATTATTCCGCATTCAGCCCGATTCCCGATGCCTCGCCCGTTCTTCCGCTATCGGCCCCTCCGCTGATTCGCGAGCACCGCCTTTACCAGGCCGACTGGCTAATGCGCTTCTACCAATTCTCCGTCGAGGAAATCGTCCCCGCTGACACGCCCGATCTCGATCTCGAAATCGACCCAAAACTCGCGTGGGCGCTTCGCAACCGACACCGCTTCCCGATCGATCTGAACAAAGCATCCCGCAGCGAATTGCTTCGCATCCCGGGAATCGGCACGAAGACGGTCGCCCGGCTTTTGAAAATCCGGCGGTATGCCGACATTCGGCTCCTCGACCTGAAGAAATTGCGGGTCTCCATCAAGAAAGTTCTTCCCTTCATCATTACGGCCGATCACCACTCCGCCCGGTCCGGACTCGATTCCGATCGGCTCCGTGCGAGCCTCGTCGACCGCCCCGCCTCGAAACAGCTCGACCTGTTTTCCGATGCGACGGTTCAGCTGAGAACCGCGAAGACCGCAGCCATCTCGGGTCAGTTGTGAAAACCACGATTTTCGATCCAACAGGGTCTGTTCGCCAAACCAACCCTGTTCGTTCGTAACCTGCGTTAGAACGATGCAAACCGTCCACATCTCCCGGAATTTTGATTCGTGGCGGGACGCCGCCCGCGAACATCTTCGGCTTGGAACCGATCCCGCCGACCTGTTCTGGGATGATGGAACGGCTTCCGCATCGCTGTTTGAAATCAGCGGGGAAAAACCCGATGTCCCGCCGCCGGAACGCGAAATTCGTCTCCCGAAATCATTCATCGATCTCGCCCGCTGGGTCGCCTGCCATTCCGACCCGGACCGCTGGTCGCTGCTTTACCGACTCGCCTGGCGGCTCGCGATTGGGAATGAGCGCCAATTGCTGAATCTCGAGACCGACGATGATGTTAGGCGTGCGCAAATTCTCGCGAAGGCCGTCCGCCGCGACCGCCACAAAATGACCGCCTTTGTCCGGTTCAGGAAAACCGGGATCGATTCCAAAACCGGTCGCGAACAGTTCGTCGCCTGGTTCGAGCCGAATCATTTCATCGTTGAACTCACCGCCCCGTTCTTCCAAAAACGTTTCGCCAGCATGGATTGGTCCATTTTGACGCCCGATCGCTGCGCTCACTGGAACGGGAAAAATCTCTGGTTCACCGACGGAATTTCAAAATCGGAAGCCGGAGTCGACGAAGATCAGCTCGAGGATTTCTGGCGCACTTACTATGCTAATATTTTCAATCCGGCCCGGCTGAAACTGAAAGCCATGCAAGCCGAGATGCCGGTGAAATACTGGAAAAACCTGCCCGAAGCCCCGCTGATTTGTGAACTTACCCGCGAAGCCGCACTGCGCACGACCGACATGATCGACACCGGCGTGAATCACGAACGGACTCATGTGAGCGAGAAAATCCCGAAGGGCGTTCCCCAATTTACCGCTGTTCCGCAAGTCGATCCCGCCGCAGTTTTCAGCCGTTGTGAAGCGCTCGACATCCGCGAAATTCGTGACCTTGCAGAAAATTGTCGAGCCTGTGGGATTTGCGAAAACGCGACCCAAACCGTCTTCGGCGAGGGTCCGGAAGATGCGAGAATCATGCTGATCGGGGAACAGCCCGGCGACGGCGAGGACATCGCCGGCCGGCCATTCGTCGGCCCGGCCGGTCGACTTCTCGACGAAGCGCTGGAGGATGCCGGTTTGAATCGCGACGAGCTGTACATCACGAACACCGTGAAGCATTTCAAATGGAAGTCGAATCTACGCGGCGGAAAGCGCCGCATCCACGACAAGGCCAACCGCGGCGAGATCGAAAAATGCAAGCCTTGGGTGCTGGCCGAGATCTCGAAAGTCCGGCCCGAAAAAATCATTCTATTGGGAGCCACCGCCGCGCAGGCATTGCTGGGGTATGGCTTCCGCGTTAGCCGCCAACGCGGACTCGTCCCCGCCGCTGATATCGCCGAAACGGTCATCGCCACCGTCCACCCATCGTCGCTTCTCCGAATTCGGGACCCGGAATTGAAACAGGCGGACATCGTTCGGTTCGTCGAGGACATCCGCCTTGCTGCCTGAACGAACCCTGTTCATTCGCAAACGCGTCCCGTTTTCGTCTTGTCGGTTTCGTGAAAAATCGGTGACACTTTGTGAATGAGAATTGCCCTGCCGGTCCTCGCTTCGCTGTCGCTGATTTCCATTTCGTTCGCCGGAGAAAGTTGGCCGCAATTTCAATTCGATGCCGGGCATTCCGGAAACGCCGCCGATCGCGAAATTGAGCCGGAGAATCTGGGGCTGCGCGGAACGGTCGCGCTGACAGACGCGATTTTCACAGCGCCCGTGATCTCGGGAGATGGAAAAATTTACGTGATCGATGGGTCGGGAGTTGTGTTTTGCATCGACGAACCATCCCACGCGGTAGACTGGAAATTCGAAACGAAGGGCGGCCACCAGAATGTGAACAATGTCAGCACGCCTGCGGTATCCGGCGATTTTCTGCACGTTGGCACGACGGCCGGTTTTTATTACGTCCTGAATCGAAAAACCGGTGAAGTCGTCACCGAGATCGACTGCGGCGACCCGATTTTCAGTGCGCCCGTGGTGGCGAATGATCGCGTCTATTTCGCGACGCTCGGGGCGGTGATCCACGCGCTCGAGCCAAACGGCGAAGAAGTGTGGAAATGGGATTTCGTGAAGGAAGTCGTCGGCTTCGACGGAAATCGCTGGAGCGGGGCGGACTGGGTGAAATTTCGCGGCGACCGCGTGAACTGGAAAGATCACTTCGTCTGCTCGCGCGACATTTGCGTGGTCGGAAAAAATGTCGTGATGCCGGCAGGCGGCCGAACTGTTTTCGTCGAGGACACCGGAGACGCACCGAAGCTGCGGGCGACCGGCGAAATTCCGAAATACGCCGGTTCGGAATTTCCCGCGACCTTCGGGCAGAGTGCCGACGCAGACGGCAATGTTTATGTGCAATGGCATCGCCGCGACAACGCGGGCCGCGTCGAAAAAATTCAGCTCGAGGGCGACGAACTGCAATTCGATTTCGTGAAGGGTAGCGAAACCTCGATCCGGTTGCACGGGTTGCTCAGCTTTTCGCCGGTGGCCGTTCGCGACGGCACAGTCTATCGCGTGCGGCCCGAGAGCGGAGTCGGTTTGGCTAGCCACGGCGGGGAAGCGGAAGCCGAGGTGCTGCACGAATCGCCGGCGATTGCGTCCCCGGTTTTGACAAAAAACCATGCGATCTACGGCGGCCTCGACGGAAAAGTCCGCGTCGTTTCGCTGGCCAAAGAGGAAAAATATGAATTCGAAACAGGATTCGGCACGCCGATCACTGCGCCTGTCGCGGTGGCCAACGGAAAAATTTTCGCCTGCTCGGAGGACGGTCACCTCTATGTATTTTCTCCCGGGAAAAAATACAGCAAGCCCAACGAGCCGCTGAACTTGACGGAAATCCGCAGCCCACTCACCGGGAAACTCGCCGGGCCGGAATACGATTGGTATACGAACTACGGCGATTTCGCCGGCACGAACGCGAATGATCAGGGGCTGAAACCGCCGCTCCGGATGCGCTGGGCGCGACGCCTCGAAGGCACGGTGAAACACCTGCCCGTCTGCGGCGGTGGCCGGCTTTACACCCACACAGCCGAGGGCCAAATCATCGCCGTCGAGCAGGACACGGGGCGGCTTTTGTGGCGAAAATACTGGCCGGACGTCTATCTCAGTTTCACCTCGCCGCTCTACATCGACGGCAAACTTCTCGTGCCGCAGGCCGGGATCAAGCAGTCGCGCATGCGTTGCCTCGACGCCGCCACGGGTGAGTTGCTGTGGGAAACACCTTTCACCGGCACGCCAAGTTGGAGCCGCCAGTTCCCACCGGTCGTCCATGATGGCATCGCAATCTACGCCTCCGGCTCGGGAGAATATGCCGCTCACGGTTCCGAGAAATTTTTCACATTCGGCGGCGAGCCGGAACCGCGCAAAGACGGCCGTGAAGTGATGAGTTGGATTTACTCAAACGACAATCCGTATTATCCCAAAGATCAGAAACCGCGGATCTGGGCCTGGGATTTGGAGACCGGTGACCTTGTTTGGGATAAGGAGTTTTCCGATGAAGGCGTTGGCGGAAATGACAACGGCATCTGCCTGCTCGATGGAAAACTCTACTACTCTGTCTTTTTCGGATATGCCACGAGCCAGAAAAAACGGCGCGGGTTGCCGGTCGAAAACAACGGCCTGACCGCCTGCCTCGACCCGAAAACCGGCGACGTGATTTGGAAAACAAACGACTACTACGTCACGTCAAAGTGCACGTTGAGCGCGCGTGACGGTCGGATTTTCATCGGCGGATTCAACCGCGCGCAGGAGGGAACAGACGACCGGTTTGTCTGGTGTCTCGATGCCAAAACCGGCGATCTTATTTGGAAATCCGATCCCGTCACCTCCGCCCTGAACGTCGTCACCG
>JABDJT010000101.1 GCA_013003335.1 Verrucomicrobiales bacterium
GTCTCGACCTGTCGCATCACGTCCAGCAAAACGCCCACCATAATCAGGAGGCCCGTTCCACCAAAAAACTGCGCAGCACTGGCCGGAACGCCCATCATGGCCGTCAAAATCGAAGGAAGAATCGCGACAATCGTGAGGAAAATTGCGCCGGCAAAAGTCAGGCGGCTCATTGTGCGATCCAAAAATTCCGCCGTGGGTTTACCGGGCCGAACACCGGGAATATAACCTCCATTTTTCTTCAAATCATCAGCCACCTCGTTCGGCTTAAACATGGTTGCCACCCAGAAGTAACTGAAGAAGAAAATCATCAATCCGGTCAGGGTGTAAAAAATCCACCCCTGCCCGGATCCCAGGGCCAGGGAGACTTGCTGAGCCCAGTCTTCATTCGGAAACAGGAAACCAATGATTTGGGAGGGAAACAGGAGAATTGCCTGCGCGAAAATGATCGGCATCACGCCCGCATAGTTGACTTTCAGGGGCATATACTGGGTCCCGCCACCGAACATTTTTCGACCTACGACCCGCTTCGCGTAGTTCACGCTGATTCGTCGCTGAGCCTGCGTAATTGAAATCACGGCCGCCACTACGAAGAACAGGAATGCCAGCAAAATCACCAGTTGAATTGGCTTCAGCAAGTCATCGCCGGCACCGGATACGAAGGTTTGATACACTTGGAAAATCGCTGCCGGCAGCGCAAAAATGATGTTCACCGTAATGATGAGCGAAACACCGTTGCCGATTCCCCGCTCCGTGATTTGATCCCCAATCCACAAAAGTAGCATCGTGCCGGCCGTGACGATGACGACGGTCATAACGATAAAACCCATTCCCCCATTTGGAACAAGTTCACTGGTTGATTCACTCGCAATCCCCCGTAAAAACGGGTTCGCAGACGGGGTGATCAGCGATTTCGCCAACATCCAACCCTGGAATATACACAGCACAATGGTGACATACCGGGTGTACAAATTGATCTTCTGACGGCCGCCATCTTCCCGGGCCAGTTTCCCCAGAGTCGGGACTACTGCCGTAAGCAATTGCATCATGATCGAAGCGCTGATGTACGGCATGATTCCCAGCGCAAAAAGGGCTGAATTTTGCAGACCGCCTCCGCTGAACACGTTCATCATCGCCAGCATTGCGGCGACACCCTTGCTCTCCTGATCCTGCGCCTGCTGAACCCAATCCTGCAACACAGCACCATCTACTCCCGGTAAGGTAATCACCGCCCCAAGGCGAATGATGACGATGACGAGAAGAGTGAAAATGATCCGCTGACGCAGTTCCGGTATTTTAAACGTGTTGGCGAAAGCGGAAATCATGAGTTCGATTCAACAGGGTTCGATCGGAGAATCAACAGGGTCAGTTCGTAAAAAGCTTACTCTTCCTCGCTGGAAGCATCGTCAGAAGCGACTTCGTCGGATTTTTTCGATTCAGCGGCAGGAGCCGGTTCGTCCGCCTTCTTTTCAGGAGCAGCTTCAGCGGGTGATTCTTCCACTTTTCCTCCAGCCTTTTCGATCTTTTCGCGAGCAGATCCACTCAATTTGTTCACGGAAACCGTCAGCTTTTTGGAAAGCTCACCTTCACCGAGGACCTTGATCGCATCGCAAACGCCTTTAACCAAACCGAGTTCACGAAGGGTCTCTTCGTTCACGGTGGCGCCGTCTTCGAAATGCGCGTCAAGTGTACTCACGTTGACGATGGCGTAATTGACTTTGAACTGGGCGTTGTTGAAACCGCGTTTGGGAAGTCGGCGATTCAAAGGCATCTGGCCACCCTCGAAACTGGGTCGAATCGATGCGCCGGACCTGGACTTCTGTCCCTTGTGTCCCTTTCCGCAGGTCTTACCCAGCCCGGAGCTTTCGCCACTTCCGAGGCGTTTCTTCCGATGCTTGGAACCGGGAGCCGGTTTTAATTCGTGTAATCGCATGACAAAAAATGAAGTTGGTTGGTTTCAGTCAAATTGCGGGACAATCCGTTCAATTTTCGAATCAAAGAGCTTTGCGTCCCTCGATCTTTTTGCCCCGAAGAGCATAAATTTCCTCTTTCGTACGGAGGCTCTGCAGGCCCGAAAGCGTCGCCTTCACCACATTTGCATGGTTTTTAGAGCCCAGTGATTTTCCAAGAATATCCTTAATCCCGGCGGCCTCACAAACAGCTCGAACTCCTCCGCCGGCGATGATCCCGGTCCCCGGAGAGGCAGGACGTAACAGGACGCGACCTCCTCCAAATTCACCGATCACCTCGTGGGGAATGGTGTTTTCCGTGATGTTCACTTTCACCATCGATTTCTTCGCTGATTCGCTTGCCTTGCGGATGCCTTCTGCCACTTCCTTGGCCTTACCAAACCCGAAACCAACTTTTCCGTTCCGGTCGCCGGTCACGATCAAGGCACTGAAACTGAAACGACGTCCGCCCTTCACAACTTTTGCGCATCGGTTGATGAAAACGACTTTTTCGAACAACTCCGGTCCTTCGTCTTCGAAGGGCCTTGAGGAGCCGGAGGCTGCAGCCTGCTCATTGAGAATTGCCTCCGCGCGCTTCAGTTTCTCGGATTTTTCTTCCGGGGCCCCTTCTGCAGACTCTTCGGTATCCGGTGCGGAATCTTTCTCTGCCAGTGCCTCTACTTCATCTGTATCCGGCCCCGCAGTTTTCTCCGTGCCATCTACTTCTTCAGTTTCGGCAGTCGCCTCCTTCTGATCCGCCTCGGCGGCGGTAGGCTCCGTCGCAGTTTCCTCTGCAGTAGTCTCTTCTGCGGCAGTTTCCTCTGCGGCAGTTTCTTCTGCGGCAGTTTCCTCTGCGGCAGTTTCCTCTGCGACAGTTTCCTCTGCGACAGTTTCCTCTGCGTTCTCGTTTTCGTTTTCTTCGCTCATGCTAATTCGTAAAATTGAGTTTCCGTTTCCAGCCGGTTAAAATTGTAGACCGGCTTCGCGGGCTGCATCGGCGAGGGCTTTTACTTTTCCGTGATAGATAAATCCACCCCGGTCGAATACAACGGTATCGACCTTCGCTGCCTTGGCTCGTTTTGCGATGACTTCCCCGACCTTGGCGGCCGATGCCACGCTCGCACCGGATGCGCCGACTTCGCTGTCCTTCGTCGATGCAGCGGCCAGCGTCTTTCCGGATATATCGTCAATCAACTGAACGTAGACGTTCTTGTTCGAAAAGTGAACAGCAAGGCGGGGGCGCTCCGCCGTTCCAGCGATCTTTTTTCGAATCCGGCGACGCACTCGAGCGCGGGCTTGCTTTCGGATGTAGAGGCTCATGGTAAAAAAATAAATTGGGAGGTTTACTGGACGCTCTTGCCCTGTTTGCGGCGAACGTATTCATCCTTATAGCGGATACCCTTTCCTTTGTAGGGCTCCGGCGGATAGTAGGCGCGGATATCGGAAGCAAATTGTCCGACTTTTTGCTTGTCGATTCCTTCCACCTTAATTCTGACGTTTTCCTCGACGGTCACCTTCAAGTCATCCGGAATTGGATGTTCGACCGGATGAGAGAAACCAAGGCTGAGATCGAGAATCTTCCCTTTCACAGCTGCCCGGAATCCTACTCCCTGGATTTCCAACTCCTTCGAAAAACCGTTGGAAACCCCTTCCACCATATTGTTGATCAAGCTGCGCGACAGACCGTGCAATGCTTTCACCTGGCGGGCATCGGAGGACCGCGAAATTTTCACATCGGCGTCTTCCTGCTCGAGAGAAATCCCCTCCGGCAGCTCCCATTCCAGCTTTCCTTTCGGCCCTTCCACCGAAACTTGAGACTCTCCCTCAAGATTCACGGATACCTTTTCAGGAAGGGTGATCGACTGATTTCCAATTCGGGACATGGTTTATTCCTGGTTAAATTTGATTCCTTGATGCAGCAGCGATTTACCAGACCTGCGCCAGCAACTCGCCTCCAATATTTTCTTTCCGGGCCTTGTGACCGGTCATGATGCCTCGGGAAGTGGAGAGAATCGTGATTCCCATTCCCCCCAAAACTTTGGGGATTTCTTTCGATCCAACGTAGTGACGAAGGCCCGGACGACTGACCCGTTTCAAGTCGGTAAGTGCCGGTGTCCGATTCACATACTTCGGCTTGGCTTTGATCTCCGGATGGTCACCGTCGGTCACCATTTCAAAAGACCAAAGGAAGCCTTCCTCTTTCAGGATACGCGCGATCTCGATCTTCATCTTGGAATAGGGAGTGCGAAACTCCTCCAACTCCGCGCGAGTCGCATTCTTGAACCGGATCAAAAAATCCGCGATTGGGTCACTGACTACTGCCATCTGTCCTCGGTGGTTATTCGTTCGTTAATAAAATGGGTTTACCGGATTAAGCCGCCGCTTCTTCCTCGACAGGCGTCTCCTCCTCTTGATCATCTGATTTTTCAGGCTTCGCCGTCGGCATTTCGCGGAACGGCATTCCCAGCATTCTCAGCAATTCGCGCGCCTCGTCGTCTGTCCGCGCGCTCGTCACGATGGAAATATCGAATCCAATTTGGTGCTTCACCTTATCCAACTCGATTTCCGGGAAAATGGTGTGATCGCTGACGCCGACCGTGAAATTCCCCCGGCCGTCAAATGTTTTCGGGGAAAGCCCGCGAAAGTCTCGAATCGTCGGAATGGCAACATTGACAAATCGATCCAGAAACTCCCACATTTGCCGGCCGCGAAGGGTGACGCGAGCGCCTACCACTTCGTCTTCGCGAAGCTTGAAATTGGAAACGGACAACTTGGCCCGCGTCGGCACAGCTTTTTGACCCGTGATTTTACCGATGTCTTCAATCACGGCTTCCGCCGCTGATTTCCGATCATCCGCCTGTCCGAATCCGCTGTTCAGAACCACCTTCTCAATCCCGGGAATCTGGTTCACGTTTTCGTAACCAAACTTCTCCTTCAAACCGCCTGCGACGGTTTCCCTGTAAAGTTTTTGCATTGCCGGAGCACTCATAATTCTACAATTCGTTCGGATTCAGTTTCTCAGTCAACCCGCTTCACATTCGAGATGTGAATCGGTCCTTCCCGCTCAATAATTCCGCCTTCCGGCCGGTCCTGGGTGCGGCGTGCGTGTTTTTTAATGATGCGAACGCCTTCAACAAGGACATGTCCTTTCTCGGGAAAAACCTGCAGCACCTTCCCGCTCGCACCTTTATGCGCACCGGAAATCACCACGACTTCATCGTTTTTCTTTACGTGAGTTTTGATTTTCTTTGCCATCGTCGTTCGTCTGTAAGTCGGTTTCGAAGGAACAGGGTGGTTTATCGAACGAACCCTGTTGGTTCGTAAATTTGTTGCTGGAGATCACAAAACCTCAGGGGCCAGTGATACAATTTTCATAAAATTCTTTTCTCGCAGTTCGCGGGCAACCGGTCCGAAAATTCGGGTCCCCCGGGGATTCTGGTTGCCGTCAAGAATCACAATTGCATTGCGATCAAAACGAAGAACAGATCCATCCGAGCGACGAATCGGGGCAGCTGTTCGAACCACAACAGCCCGAACCACCTCACCCTTCTTCACGTTCGCCGTGGGAATGGCTTCGCGAATATGAGCGGTAATAATATCGCCAACGCCCGCGGACCGAGTCCGTTTTCCGATTACGCCAATCATCTTGGCAACGCGGGCGCCCGTATTATCGGCCACCTCAACTTTGGATTCCATCTGGATCATTGTTCCAAAAATAGGTAAAAGGTTGATTTCCTGTCCATCAGTGGGCCAGGACTTCCACGAGTCGCCAGCTTTTCTTTTTGCTATACGGACGGGTTTCCATCACGAGAACCCGATCACCAACCGCCGCCTCACTCTTCTCGTCGTGGGCGTAAAGTTTGGTGGTCCGCTTCACAATTTTCCGGAACTTGGGATGCGGCACACGCCGGATCACTTCCACGACGATGGTTTTGTCCATCTTGTCAGAAGTCACCACGCCGACCCGGGTTTTCCGGAGACTGCGATCCTTCGTTTCTTGGTTTTCGTTCGCTTCGCTCATCGCTTCGGTAGGAATAATCTATAAATTCAACGTTTCTGAAATCCTCTGGCTCACTCCGCGGCAACCGTGGCCGGCTCCTCTTCCGGTTCGGCCGGAGCCTCATTCACAGCTTCCGCTGCAGCCTGCAGTTTCCGCTCGGAAAGGATTGTTTCAATACGGGCAATTTCGCGGCGTGCAGTCCGAATCCGGGCGGGATTCTCCAGTTGTCCGGCCTCTTGCTGCACACGCAAATTCAGCATTTCTTCTTTCAGGTCCCGGCGACGGGTCGCCATTTCCTCGTTACTGAGTTCGCGCAGTTCTTTGATGTTGCTTGCCATGACTAAATTTCCTTCGACTTAAATTGTTACCCCTGGCGGGTGACGAACCGGCATTTGACCGGCAACTTGTTGGCTGCCAAGCGCATTGCTTCTTTCGCCTGAGACTCGGTGACACCGGACACCTCAAAAAGCATCGTGCCCGGGCGCACAACAGCGACCCACGCCTCAACAGCACCCTTACCTTTACCCATCCGTGTTTCCGGAGGGCGCTTCGTAATTGGTTTGTGGGGAAAAATCCGAATCCAGACTTTTCCTTTCCGTTTGAGGTAACGGTTGATTGCCACACGGCAGGCCTCGATCTGGCGGTTGGTAATCCAGCCGCGCCCAAGGGATTGGAGGCCGAATTCGCCGTAGCTGACTTTGGTTCCACGTCCGGCATTTCCCGAGCGGCTTCCGCGGTGGGACTTCCGGTACTTCACTCGTTTTGGCATCAAAGGCATGACTCAGTATCCTTTCGTTTATAAAAAATTGATTCGTACTTGTTTCGTTCAGGAACGGTTTCCTCCTCCGCCCCGGTTTCCGCCACCACCGCCGCGGTTACCACCGCCTCCACGGTTTCCTCCTCCGCCACCACGACGACGACCTCCGCCGCCACCTCCACTCCGTTTTTCGCCGGAGTCATCCTCTTTTTTATTCAGCCAGACCTTCACCCCGATGATCCCCCAGACCGTCTCAGCTTCTGCAAAGCCGTAATCGATTGGCACTCGCAGAGTCTGCAACGGCACTTTGCCCTTGTGATAGGCTTCAGCCCTCGCAATATCAGCTCCGCCCAGTCGGCCGGCACACCGGATTTTGATCCCGTCCGCCCCGAATTCCATCGAAGTCTGAACAGCGCGTTTCATCGCGCGACGGAATGAAATCCGTCGCTCCAATTGCGTGGCGACCTGTTCGGCCACCCACTGCGCATCCGTTTCCGGCTGCTTGATTTCGTAAATATCGATCTTGACCTGGGCACCTCCGCACATCTTCGAGATGATATTGGTCATGCTCTCGATTTCCTGTCCGCGCTTCCCGATGATCAAGCCCGGACGGGACGTGTGAAGCGTAACCCGAACGCTGTTCCAGGCGCGCTCGATCAATACCTTGGAGACGGCGCCTTTCTGCAGGCGATTATCGAGAAAGCGGCGAATCTCCAAGTCATTGTGAAGCTGGTCAGCATACTCGCCCGGAGCGGCATACCATTTTGATCGCCAGTCTTTGTTGACCGCGAGGCGAAATCCAATTGGATGAACTTTTTGTCCCATAACTGAAATCGGTTAATTACTTCTCTGTTGAAATTCTTCTTATTCTTCGCCTTTTTCAGCGGCGGCCTTTTTCTTGGCGGATTTCTTTTTCGCGGCAGCCTTCTTGGCGGATTTTTTCTTGGAAGCCGCTTTTTTATTCACAGTTTTCTCAGGGCTGACATGCTTTTTACCCTCCGGCTTTTCCGGCACCTCGTCGTCGGACAACGTGATCACGATATGGCTGGTGCGCTTGCGAATCGGTGAAGCGGATCCCCGGGCGCGGGCCTTCCAGCGTTTGAAGGTCGGACCTTCATTAACCTGGGCTTCTTTCACATAAAGGGCATCCAAAGCTAACTCGAAGTTGTTCTCCGCATCCGCCAAAGCTGCCCGCATTGTCTTGCCAATCAAATGGGCCGATTTCCGGGGCGTGAAGTTCAGGATATCCAGCGCCGCAGAAACGGGCAACCCCTGGATCTCACGGGTCAGATCGCGAGCCTTCTGCGCCGAAACGCGGGCGAATTTATATGTCGAAGTCACATCCATGTCTTCTGGGTCTGTTCTGTTTAAAATCGGTTTTTAAAAAATGGTTCAGGCGCCCTCGTTGGGCTTGGGGCGAATCTTGTCGCCAATTTTTACGTCATCGCCGCTCGCAGTCAGTTCCTGCAAGACAGCCCCGCAAATCTTCTCGCGCACATCCACCACCATGGCCGTTCCGATCGGTCGATCTTCGCGCACCACCTCGATCGGCATTCCAATTCGGGCCCCGCTATTACGCCCGATATTCAAAACAATCAAGCCCACTTCTGCGTCAATGCTCACCACTTTACCGTCCGTCAATTTCTTCGTCGGCACGATTTTTGGCCCTGCCGTCGCTCCCAACGTTTCATTTGCCCTTCGCAACGACGTTTCCGCCAACTGCCGACTCTGCTCGTCCGCACCCGGCGCAAGCTGCATATAATGCACCAGTGCCTCGCTCAGCGCGGTAATTTCGCGCGTCAGTTTTTCGTTGTTCTGCTGCGTCGTATCCAGGCTCCGGACCGCTTTCAACAGGCGCTGCTCGATGCTCTTCGGATCTGCTTTCAGCAAATCGACGCCGAAGGCCTGCATTTTCAGTTGGAGTTCCTGGTGCGCCTTGGTCTGTTCTTCACGGACCCGGTTCGCTTCGGCCAAACTCTCTGTCAGTTCAGAGATGACGGCCTCCGCTTCTTTTCGTCGTAATCGCTCTTTGTCCAATTGATCCCGCAGGATCCCAATCTCGGCGTTTCGGATGTCTGTCTTGTCCTGCACCGGCACGGGAAGCATTTTCACTTCAACCGCATCGTCCGCGAGTCGCTTTGGCGAAACTACAACCGGATCATCTCCGAGAAATGTTTGACCCGTCGCCTGAACAGAAGATAACCCGACGATCGCCGCGATCCACATCGCGCCGAACGATCCGACAGGGTTGATTCTGTGTTTCAACAGGGTCATTTCGTTTTCCATTTTTCGATCCAACAGGGTTCATTCGGTGAACCAACCCTGTTTGATCGTTTTCCGGGTTAGCCGGCTTTAATTTTCGGGTTGTGGCCGGAGTGTCCGCCGAATTTCCGGGTCATGGAAAATTCGCCGAGCTTGTGGCCGACCATGTTTTCCGTCACGAAAACAGAGATAAAATCCTTGCCGTTGTGAACGAGGAATGTGTGTCCGACAAAGTCGGGAGTAATCATGGAACGACGCGACCAGGTTTTGATCGGACGCTTCTGACCGGAGTCATTCATCGCGTCGATTTTTCCCAGAAGTTTCTGATCGACGAACGGTCCTTTTTTCAGTGAACGAGCCATTGTTTCGAGAGTTACAGTTTTAAATCTTCAATCAATTCTGACCGGATTAACGGCGCTTTTTCTTATCCTTCCGACGTTCGACAATGAACTTGTCGCTCGGCTTGTATTTCTGACGGGTCTTCTGCCCCTTCACGTGTCCCCACGGGGACTTCAAGTGCTGACGTCCACCGCCGGATTTTGATTTTCCTTCACCACCGCCATTCGGGTGATCAACCGGGTTCATGCACATGCCGCGCACGGTCGGCCGGATCCCTTTCCAGCGGGTCCGGCCGGCTTTGGCGGAAACCACATTCATGTGCTCGTGATTCCCAACCACGCCAATCGTTGCGTAGCACTTGGCGTTCACTTTGCGAATCTCGCCGGAAGGCATCTTCACAAGCGCATATCCTTTTTCCCGGTTGGAAAGCACGCAGCTTTGACCAGCGGATCGCGCCACCTGGGCACCGCGGCCGGGAACGAGTTCCACGCAGTGAATGTTCGAACCGGTCGGAATGGCGGAAAGCGGAAGAGCATTGCCCGGCTTAATCGGGGCATTCTCTCCAGCCATAATCTTGGCCCCGATTTCAAGTTTCCGCGGAGCGATGATGTAGGATTTCTGCCCGTCCTTGTATTCGATCAGGGCAATTCGGGCCGTGCGGTTCGGATCATACTCGATCGCGACCACCTTGGCAGCTTCGTCACGACGCTTCCGCTTGAAATCAATCATGCGGTATTTGCGCTTGTGCCCACCTCCGCGGTGGCGGCAGGTAATCCGGCCGTTGTTGTTTCGTCCGCCGGACTTTTTCAAAGGACGGCACAGGCTCTTTTCCGGAGTCGTTTTCGTGATCTCGGAAAAGTCCGGCAGAACCTTGTATCGGTTTGACGGGGTAACGGGTTTGTAAGTTTTCAGCGGCATCGTTCTGGCCCTTTCTTCTTCGTAAAATTCCGGTTTTAGACAAATTCGATCATTTCACCCTCTTCCAACTGAACGAAGGCTTTCTTCCAAGACTTGGTCCGGCCGAAATCGGCGCGACGCTCACGCTTCTTTTTGCCCTGGTAATTCGCGGTGCGGACGGACACGACTTTTTTGGAGAACAGTTTTTCAACGGCTTCTTTGATCTCCAGCTTGTTAGCGCGGGGATCGACTTTGAAGACGTAAACATTGCCCTCTTCGCTGAGAATCGTGGCTTTCTCGCTCAGCTGAATCGTGTCGATGACTTGGAAAAGATCTTTCATCTGGGTTTTCTTTCTAAATTGAATCAGTTCTCGACGGTGCGGGATGCCAAAGTTTCGAGGGCATCGTCCACCAGGACAATTTTGTCGTGGAGCAACAAGTGCTCGGTGTTCACTTCGCCGGCGGACATCAGCAGCACCGGCTGGTAGTTTCGGCCGGCCCGCTTGGTCATTTCATCAAAATCCGCTCCCACAATGAGGACGCGCTTGGCATCATCAACCAGTCCGTCCACCTCTTTTACGAAAGACTTCGTCTTCCCGTCTTCGACGGCAAACTTCCCGGTCGTTACTACATCGCCGGACTTGATCCGCTCAGTCAATGCTTTGGTAAACGCGAGACGCTTGATGGATTTGGGGGTCGCTTTTTTGTAATTCCGCTCATTCCGCGGACCAAATGCAACACCACCACCACGATGAATTGGTGGCGCGTTACCACCCTGACGGGCACGGCCGGTACCTTTCTGGCGGAACGGTTTCTTCCCGCTGCAGGCAACTTCGCCTCGTGTTTTTGTGTGCGCAGTTCCGGAGCGGCGATTTGCACGAATCGCCACAACGACATCGTGCACGGCCTGGCGGCCCCGATTCTCGTCTTCGATGATTCCGATTTTCGCCTTTTTCGCGGCAGCTTCTGTAAATGCTTTGGCAGCCATGGTTCAGAAAAGTTTCAGTTCAAAAAATTGATTTATTCGGCAGCTTCTTCGGCGGGTGCCGCTTCTTCAGCTTCGGTTTCCTCCGGCGCTTCCGGCTCCGGCTCAGCCGGTTTGCTGAAATCCTGTACCGGATGATCCTTTTTGATCGCCGGACGAACGAGCACGTAACTCCCTTTCGAGCCGGGCACTGCACCGCTCACGAGGATTACATTGTCTTCCGGGCGTTTGGCGACCACTTTCAGATTCTGGATCGTCTTTTTGTAATTTCCGTGACGCCCCGGCATATCTTTGTTTTTCCAAATGCGTCCCGGATCTGTGCCGGCTCCGACACCTCCCGGGCGACGGTGCATCATGTGGCCGTGCGAAGCAGGCTGCCCCTGGAAGCCATAGCGTTTCATGACCCCCTGAAATCCTTTTCCTTTCGAGGTGCCAATCACGTCAATCCATTGGCCTTCTTCAAAAATGTCCATCGTAGGACCATCCACATCGGGAAGCTGATCATCACTTTCGACGCGAAATTCGCGAATGATTCGCTTCGGCTTGCCGCCGTGTGCTTTGAAATGACCGTTCTTCGCCATATTCAGGCGGGCTTCTTTTTGATCATCGTAGGCAACCTGAACAGCGGAATAGCCATCCTTTTCCTGCGTGCGTTTCTGCAGAAATTCGTTGTCGCTCACGTCAATCACGGTCACAGGAACGGCCTCGCCGTCGTCGTTAAAGACGCGGGTCATTCCGAGTTTTTTTCCGATCAATCCAATCATGATTCAGTTGGGTTCGGGCTAGCTAAATTGGGGCGGGAAATTGAAAAAAGTTAGATTTTGATGGTGATGTCCACACCAGCGGGCAGGTTCAGCTTTTTCAGCTCATCCACCGTTGATGCCGTCGGATTCACGATGTCCAAAAGTCGCTTGTGAGTCCGAACCTCGAACTGCTCGGCCGACTTTTTGTTCACGTGCGGAGAACGGTTCACGGAAAATTTCTCGATGCGGGTCGGCAACGGAATTGGCCCGGAAACCATGGCTCCGGTGCGTTTGGCTGTTTCCACGATATCAATCGTCGACTTGTCCAAAAGGCGATGATCGTATGCGCGGAGGCGGATTCTGATACTTTGACCCTGCATGATTCGTTTTCGTTCGTTGGTGTTCTAAAAATTCAGTTTTTCGATCAAACAGGGCTGGTTTGGAGAACTGACCCTGTTGGTTCGTTTCGGTAAAAATGTCAGGCAGCAACCCCCATTCGTTTTTCGATGATTTCGTTCAGGACTGCTTTCGGGACTTCCTCAAAATGGGACGGCTCCATGGAAAAACTCGCGCGACCGGAAGACAGGCTGCGCATATCGGTGGAGTAACCGAACATCTCCGCCAGCGGCACTTCTGATTTCACAACACACAATTCGTTCTTCGTGTCGAGCTGACCGATTTTTCCGCGGCGGCGATTCAAATCACCCACGATCGCTCCCTGGAATTCATCCGGGGTATCGACCTCAACCGTCATGATCGGCTCCAGTAAAACGCAATCGGCATTTCGCAGCGCCTCTTTCACTGCGAGAATTGCGGCCATTTTGAAAGATTGCTCGTTGGAATCGACATCGTGACTGGATCCACCTAATAAATCTACGTGGACATCCACCACCGGGTAGCCCGCCACAACTCCCGTGTTCATAGCTTCCTTGATTCCGG
This sequence comes from Verrucomicrobiales bacterium, assembly GCA_013003335.1. GTDB lineage: Bacteria > Verrucomicrobiota > Verrucomicrobiia > Verrucomicrobiales > DEV007 > JABDJT01. The sequence continues at coordinate 12,869 of JABDJT010000101.1, forward strand.
AGAGACACGCGTTGATGAATTCCCGCGGGATATCTCCACCGACCACCTTGTTGTCGATCGTGTGGCCAGCACCCCGCTTGTTCGGGTAAATCTTGAGAATGACATGGCCATACTGGCCTTTACCGCCAGTCTGTTTGACCAGTTTGTAATCGCCATCAGTGATTTTCGTAATAGTCTCGCGATAAGCGATTTGCGGCTGACCCGCGTTGGTCTGCACACTGTGCTCACGCTTCATCCGGTCCTGGAGCACCTCGAGGTGAAGTTCACCCATTCCGGCAATAATTGTCTGGCCGGTTTCTTCGTCGGTCGAAACGACAAAGGTCGGATCTTCATCAGAAAGACGCGCCAACGCATGGGACATTTTTTCCTGGTCAGCTGTCGTCTTCGGCTCAATCGCCATGGAAATGACCGGCTCCGGGAAAGCGGGAGGTTCCAGCATGATGTCGAAGCCGGGCGCAGCGAGCGTGTCGCCGGTCTTCACGCCTTTCATACCAACAATCGCGGCAATGTCACCGGAAAAACAGGTATCAATATCGGTGTGCTGATTCGACTGAATTTGCACGAGGCGACCAACGCGCTCTTTCTTTCCGGTCCGCGGATTGACGACCTGATCGCCCTTGGAAACCGAACCGGAATACACGCGAATAAAAACCTGCTTACCGAATTTGTCGGACCAGAGTTTGAATGCCAGGGCACAGAATTTCGCGTGATCGTCTGCGGTGACTTTGATAATTTCTTCCTCATCACCGGGCTTGTGCCCCTCAGCTGCGGCCGCTTCAAGCGGGCTCGGCAGGTAATCAACGACTGCATCAATCAAATACTGGATCCCCTTGTTTCCAAGAGCCGATCCACCCGCTACCGGGATAATCTTGTTCGCGATCGTCGCGCGGCGAAGCCCGGCTTTCACATCTTCTACGGTGATTTCCTCTTCCTCGAGATACTTCAGCCCGATTTCTTCATCGGCATCCACCAGTTCCTCAACCAGCGCACCGTATGCTTCTTCGGCCTGCGCCAACTGATCATCACTGAGTTCGTTCACCGTGTAGGTCGACCCGAACACATCGTCGTCAGCATAGATGACTGCTTTCTTATTGATCACATCGATCTGGCCCTTGAGCTGATCTTCTGCACCAATCGGAATCAAAACCGGAAACGCATTCGCTTTGAGCGTATTGCGCACATCGTCGACGACATTGGCAAAATTCGCACCCACGCGGTCCATCTTGTTCACAAACACAATCCGGGGGACGTTGTATTTTGACGCCTGACGCCAAACCGTCTCGGATTGCGGCTGCACGCCAGCCACTCCGCAGAAGACAACCACGGCACCATCAAGAACCCGCAGGGAACGCTCCACCTCGGCGGTGAAATCAACGTGCCCGGGTGTGTCGATAATGTTGACCCGCTGCTCCTGCCCGGAGAAATTTTTGAAGACCCCGTCTTCTTCCAGCTGTTTCCATTTGCAGCTCACCGCGGCACTGGTGATCGTGATACCCCGCTCCTGCTCCTGCTCCATCCAGTCCGTTGTGGCCTGGCCGTCGTGCACTTCACCGATCCGGTGAATCATGCCCGTATAAAAGAGCACCCGCTCAGTCAGCGTCGTCTTGCCGGCGTCAATGTGCGCAGCAATCCCGATATTCCGCGTGCGCTGCAGCGGCATATTGCGTTTGGGACTGTTTGGATCTGCGCTCATTTTCGACTGCGTGAAAATCAGACAACGTTCAGTTGGGGTGGGGGTTGAAAAATTTCGAATTACCAGCGGAAGTGAGCAAAGGCCCGGTTGGCCTGTGCCATCTTGTGTGTTTCGTCCCGCTTCCGAACCACGCTTCCCTGGTTCGTTGCGGCATCTTTAATTTCGTTCGAAAGCGCGATGTGCATCGGCGTTCCGCGACGACTCCGGGCGGCATTCACCACCCAGCGCATGGCCAGGGACTCCTGTCGGTCCAGCGAAACTTCCAGTGGAACCTGGTAAGTCGCACCACCGACACGGCGGCTCTTCACCTCGACTCGCGGCTTGGCGTTTTCGACGGCTCGATTCAGGATCTCCAGCGGGTCAACCGCATCAGAACCTTCGTTGGCCCGTTCGATCGCAGCATAAACAATGCGCTCAGCGAGGGACTTCTTGCCCTTTTCCATCACCTTCGCGATCAACTTGGCCACTAAGTGGCTGTCGTATCGCGGATCGCGACGCTCCGGCTTCGTGTAAACTCTTTTTCTTCTCGACATAGGATTATTTCAGTCTGGCTAAAACATTCGTATCAAAAGAAAAACGGCTGATAAGACTTGGGGATCCTCCCCGCTCATCAACCGTCATTCCTTCGGACGCTTGGCCCCGTATTTGGAACGGGCCTGGCGGCGCCCATCAACACCCAGGGTGTCAAGCGCGCCACGAACAATATGGTATCGCACACCCGGCAAATCCTTCACCCGCCCACCGCGGACAAGGACAATCGAGTGTTCCTGCAAATTATGACCTTCACCACCAATGTAAGCGATGACTTCCTGGCCGTTGGTCAGACGCACTTTTGCCACCTTCCGCAAAGCCGAGTTCGGTTTCTTCGGCGTCCGGGTGTAAACCTGCAGACAAACCCCACGGCGCTGAGGACATTTCTCCAGCGCCCGTGATTTCGATTTCACCGGTTTGTCTTTGCGTCCTTTGCGGACCAGTTGGTTGATGGTTGGCATAACGTCTCCGTTAAAAAGTTTTTTCGTTCTCCGGTTCCGGAAGTTCTCAAGGACCCCAATCCTCTGCTGCTCTGCGCCAAGCTCGCCGACCCTCTGGAAAAACAACTCCAGAAGAACAACAAGCCCGGGCTGAGGGAACGGTCGAAACCAATACCCGCCGGAAAGCCGTGTTACCCGAGCCTGCCAGCGGAAGGGGGCGGGAATATAGGTGTCGAAAGCCTCCACGCAACCCGATTTTTCCTGAAAATTTTAAGAAAATGCAGTCCAGCGGATGCTATCCCGTTTTCATCCCAAATTTTATTCTGGAAATTCGATTCGGTTCGAAAATTCAAACCGCGATTGGTAGCAGGAGGGGGATTTGAACCCCCGACCTTAGGCTTATGAGTCCTCTGCTCTACCCCTGAGCTATCCTGCCATCCGGGTTCCCAAAATACGCGATCTCGGGAAGCCTGTAAAATGCGAGTCCAACCTCGAATGTCAAGTTTGAGGTGGGAAACTTTTCCCGCGTCCCATAGGATTGATTTCCATCACGATGACCACATCCGATTGCGCTGATCATTCCCGGTTTCGTTGGATTCGCAAAGCGGTGACCGGCCTGCTCATCGCCGGTTTCCTCCTTCCGGTTTGCTATCTCGGCCCCCTGGCAATTCTTTGCCGAAGTACGGAGCAACTCAATGCGCTGGCTCTCACGGGTCCGATCTCCCCGGGCGGGGTTCAGTTTTCGCTGCAGAATCAATGGCTGGACCGGTTTTACCGGCCTGTCCTGGTGCGCGCAAAATACAATTCGCACTGGGAACCGAACTGGATTGGCAGCATCCTTCTCAATATCGAACCGGCACCGTGACAATCCAACAGGGTCTCTTCGTCAATCGAACCCTGTTGATCCGAATGGCTCAGTCGGCTTTCTGCTTGAAGTGCTGTATGACGACCTGATAGCAATCGATCAATTGCGATGGCCCGACAGGCAAAAACGCTTCCCGGGAAGCGTTTTCTCCGAGCCAGATTTCTGCTTCACAAAGTTCGGTGCTGATCAGCAACCCGGAGAGCAGGCTCGGCAGGTCGGCAGCCGGGACGCGTCCCATGAGCATCTCGGTGCGTCCAAGAAACAGCTGGTGCAGCAGGCCGGATTCGCTTTTCCGCGCAAGTTCGATTCCGCGACCGAAGGCTTTGGAATGGCAGTCGGGCGCATCCCCTTTTGCCAAAAGCGGACTACTGCTGAGCAGTTCGAAAGCTTCACCAGTCACCCAGGTCCGAAACCGGACAATTCTTCCGTCCCGGCACTCGATCCACTTTGAATGGGTGCCGGGAAGGCAAATGATGGCGTTTCCCCGACCGGTGTCTGCAAGCAACTCCAACACCTGCGATTCCTCACCGCGCATCACGTCAATCGTGCCATCCGGGTTTTCGTGGGAGATACCGGGAACGATCGCGATATGACCCAGTTCCGGGCTCTCGAAACGGTGCAGCCCCGCTCGAATTTCGCTCAACCCGGCAGGCGTTTGGACGTAGGGAACTTCAACCCAGCCCTCCCGGCTGCCGATCATTCCGGAGAGGAGGAACCTGCAATCGGAGTGCTTGTTCCGCCAATCAGCGGTGTGCTCACCCAGAACCGATTCGAAATTCCCGTTCGGGATATTTTTGATCCCGTCACCGGTTTCGATCTGCTCAACAACTGCTGCGTTGATGAGCAAACAGGCCCGGAGATTGGTCGAACCCCAATCGACCGCAATCAGCGGGCCGGATTTCTCTTCCCCGAATGTGAAAGGCGAAATCAGGATCAATCAGTCCTTTTTCTTTTTCTTCCCGCCGTCGTCACCGTCTTCTTCGCCCGGATTGCTTTCGAGCACTTTGTCGACCAGTCCATAATCGCAGGCTTCCTGGGCGGTCATGTAATAATCACGGTCGGCGTCTTTGGCAACCTGCTCAGGCTCTTTGCCGGTGTGTTCGCCGAGAATCACGTTGAGCCGCTTTTTAAGCGAATACATAAACTCGACGGTCCGTTCGACGTCGCTGGCTGTGCCCTGCGCGCCACCGGAAACCTGGTGGATCATGATGTGGGAATTGGGAAGGGCATAACGTTTCCCTTTCGTGCCGGCGGCAAGCAGAACAGCGCCCATGCTGGCAGCCATCCCCATGCAGTAGGTATTCACGTCGCAAGTGACAAACTGCATCGTGTCGTAAATGGCGAGACCGGCCGTGACGGATCCACCGGGGCTGTTGATGTAAATATTGATATCCTTGTTCGGATCGCTCATCTGGAGATACAGCATCTGGGCGATGATGTAATTGGCCAGCGGATCGCTGATCGCTTCACCAATGAAAATGATCCGGTCCTTCATCAGGCGCGAGATCAGATCGAATTGGATCATCGTGCTGCCTTCTTTTTCCACGACAGATACATTTTCCATCGGCTGGGCAATACGGTCGCGAAGATGAGGGGGGAGATCAGGAGAAAGTTCGTTGTACATGATTGTTGTGCGGGTTTGGAACCGGGATGGTCCGGGATGTTCAAATTTTTCGGCCCTGAACCGGCCGGAATTTACGCCGCAGAGTCGCTTTCGGACCCGGTTTCAGCGTCGGTTTCGGCAGGAGGATCGACCTCGGTCACGCTAACATTGCCCCTGAGGAATTCAAGGACCTTGGATACGAGGATGTCGTGCCGGATCTCCTGGAAACCGTTCCGGTCGCGCAATTCACGGGCGAACTTCTTCACCGGACGTTGGGCCTGAGCCGCCATCATCATCACGCGCTGGCTGACTTCATCGTCGTTCACGGTAATCGATTCTTTTTCGGCAATCTTCTCGAGAACGAAAGTCGCCTTCACGCTCGAACTGGCGCGTGCCTGGGCACTTTGAAGCAGTTGTTCCTGGTTCTCTTCGATGACTTCCTGCCCCATTCCCTGCTGGTAGCCTTGCATCACCATCTGGTTCACGTGGCGCTGCGTTTCGTTGAAAACAATATGCTCCGGCAGGTCAAATTCGGTCGAACCGGTCAGGTGGTTCAGGATCTGGTTCGTGATGACTTCCTGCTTCTGTTTTTCCTGCTCGGCACCCATTTGTTCGCGAATCGATTCGCGAACTTCCTCGAGCGTTTTACCGGGCTCGATTTTTTCCGCCAATGCATCATCGATCTCCGGCAGCTTCTGTTCCTTGATACCTTTGATCGTAACGTTGTAGCGGACGCCTTTTCCGGCCAAATCCTCGATGCCGAAATCCTCCGGAAGGGTAATCTCGACTTCTTTCTCGTCGTTGATTTTCAGGCCTTCCAGTTGCTCGGCGAAGCCCGGCAGAAACGTTTGCTCGTCTTCGTTTTCCGGGATTTTCACCCAGTATTCGTCGGAAACGGCAATCGGGTTGTTTTCCTCATCTACCAGCTCGGTCAGAGGTGTCTCCCCTTGAAAACCGACGTAGGAAATCACTGCAACATTGGCCGGTTTCAGCTCGCCGTCTTCGAGGTCTTCAAACTCCGCAAAATTCTGCCGCATCCGCTCGAACACGTTGTCGAGACTTTCATCGGTCACTTCCATCTTCGGCACTTCGACCGGAATTTCGCTGTAATCCGGCAAATCAAAATCAGGCTGTGTCACGACCTCCGCGATCAGCGAGAAAGTTCCGTCGGCTTCGAACATTTGCCGTTCCACTTCAGCGATTCCCAGAATCCCGAGCTTTTCCTGCTGGTCCGCCTCGGCCCATGCCTGGCGCATCAAACGATCTTTCAATTCCTCGTTGATCTGACCGGAAAACTTCTTCTCGACCACGGATTTCGGGATTTTACCGGGACGATACCCGGGAAGTTTGGCTTGCTGGGCAAAAGCATTCACCAGGCCGGTACGCTCGGATTCCACCGTGTCAGATGGAATCTCGATGGTGAGCTTTGCTTTGCAGTCGGGGAGGCGTTCGACAGAAATGTTCATCGTCGGTCAGTTTCGAAAATCAGTCCTTAAATTGCGTCACCAGGTTAGTAATGGTGTCCTTGGCATCGCCGTAAATCATCCGGCAGTTCTCGCGGAAAAAGAGCGTGTTCACGAGCCCGGAGAATCCCTTGCCCTGGCCACGCTTCAGCACGAAAACCGACTTGGCCTTGTGCACGTTGATGATCGGCATGCCATAAATCGAAGACGATTCGTCTTCAATGGCCGCGGGGTTCACGACATCGTTCGCTCCGATCACGATGGCAACATCCGCCATCTCGATCATGTCGTTCACCTCATCCATTTCGCAAAGTTGCTCATAGGCCACGTCCGCTTCCGCGAGCAAAACATTCATGTGTCCCGGCATTCGGCCCGCCACCGGGTGAATCGCATGACGGATCTCGCAACCGTTCGCTTCCAGAATGTCGCCCAGTTCCTTAACCGCATGCTGGGCCTGCGCCACGGCCATTCCGTATCCGGGGACAAACACCACATTCTGGGCCGCTTCGAGAACGTAATACGCGTCTTCCGGCGTCATCGCTTTCATTTCGCCCTCCACATCCTGCCCGCCACTCGAGGCACCGAATCCGCCGAACAGAACATTGCCCAGTGTCCGATTCATCGCTTTACACATGATGATCGTCAGGATCAGGCCGGAAGCACCGACGAGGCAGCCCGCCACAATCAGGACGTTATTCAAAATCACGAAACCGGCCGCCGAAGCCGCGATTCCCGAAAAGCTGTTCAAAAAGGAAATCACCACCGGCATATCGCCGCCACCGATCGGAATCACCCCGAGCACACCGAGCAAGAGCGAAAGCCCGATCACCGTGTAGAGAGCCCACCCGGCGTGGGTGAACACAAAAATGGCTCCGAAAACCAGCAGTGCGGCGAACACCAGCGCATTGATGATTTTCTGGCCTGGGAAAACTGTCGCTGAGCCGCCCATTTTGCCGGACAGCTTCAAATACGCGATCATCGAACCGGTGAACGTGATGCCGCCGATCAAAATCGCGAACACGACTGCAAAGGCCGTGAATGTTGGGCTGTAACCAGAAACGCCTTCCGGCGGGGTGAATTCCGGGTTCTTCGCGACCTCCGCCCAGCCGACCAGCAGCGAGGAAAGTCCTCCGAAGCCGTTGAACAGCGCCACCAATTCCGGCATTCCGGTCATTTGCACCTTTTTCGCAGCAAAGGCTCCGATCCCTGCACCGATCACGATCCCCGCGATGATCCAGGTGTAATCCATGCCGCCGCGGAACAATGTCGCCACAACCGCGATCAGCATACCGATCGAAGAAATCAAGTTGCCCCGCTGAGCCGTATTGGCCGAGCCCAGCATCTTGATCCCGTAAATGAACAGGACCGAGGCTGCGATATAGGCCAGATCGACAATAGTTTTTTGATCCATTTCGCGAATTAAATCCCGTTAAAAGTCAGTCTTTTTTCCGAAACATCCCCAGCATCCGGTTCGTCACCATGTAGCCGCCCACCACGTTGATCGTCGCCAGAATCAGCGCCGCCAGCCCCAGCCATTTCCCCAGCCCCGAATCCGTCACTCCGGTCGCAATCAAAGCACCAACAATCGTGATTCCCGAAATCGCGTTGGATCCCGACATCAGCGGCGTGTGCAGCTGGCTGGGCACTTTTTGAATCAGCTCAAAGCCGAGAAACGCGGCGATCACGAGGACAAAAATGAGAAGAATGAGTTGTTCCATGGTTTTCCGAATCAACAGGGTTGGTTTGCCGAATGAAGAGGGTTGGATCGAATTTAAGATTTTTGGAATCGTTCGTGCACGATCTCACCACCGTGGGTGATCACGCAGCCGCCTTGAATCTCGTCTTCCAGGTCAATTTTCATGGCCTTCGCCTCGTCGTCCCAAAAGTGCTCAATCATGTTGGCAAAATTCGATCCAAGAACCTGCGAAGCATGCTTCGAAACCTGGCCTTCAAAATTCCCCGTACCGATAATGGTAACGCCGTTATCGGTCTCTTTTTCCTCTCCCAAAACCGTGCCGGCAACGTTGCCGCCTGTATCAGCGGCGAGATCGACGATCACGGAACCCGGCTTCATTTTCGCAATCACGTCTTCCTTGATCAAGACCGGAGCCGGACGGCCAAACAGCTTGGCCGTCGTAATCACGACGTCGCTCTGCGCGCAAATTTTTCCCTGCTCGACCCGCTGGGTTTCAAGCTGCTCGGGCGTCAATTCCTTCGCGTATCCCTGGTCGGTCGAACCGGTTTCACCGAGATCGATCCGGAGCGCCTTGGCGCCAAGCGATTCGGCCTGTTCGAGAGCCTCTTCCCGCGTGTCGAAAGCCGTCACGCGCGCGCCGAGGCGTTTCGCTGTCGCAATGGCCTGCAATCCGGCCACACCCACGCCGATTACGAAAACTTTCGCAGGGGAAATCGTGCCGGCCGGCGTCATCATCATCGGGAAAATCGAGTTCAGGCGATTGGCGGCGGTGACCACAGAAACGTAACCCGCCAGGTTTGCCTGCGAGCTGATCGCATCCATTTTCTGCGCCAGCGTCGTCCGCGGAACCATCTCCAGGCTGATCGCCGTCGTTTTTTGACCGGCAAACTGTTCGATCAATTCCGATTCGTTGAACGGATCGAGAAAGCTGATGTGAATCGCGCCGTCTTTCAGCGCTGAAATTTCGGAGACGTCAGGCTTGTTGACCCGGCAAACGAGATCAGCGCTGCCAAGCAGGCCGGCCCGGTCGTTCGTAACGGTTGCTCCGGCCGATTCGTAATCGGAATCCGGGTTGTCCGAGCGTTCGCCGATTCCGGATTCCACGACCACTTCGGCCCCGAGACCGGTCAGTTTTTTGACGGCGGCGGGATCGAGTGCAGCACGCGGTTCTGCGGCATTGAGTTCTTTTGGCGCAAAGATTTTCATGGCGTCAAAGCAGAGCCCTCAGTGCGAGGGGCGGCTACTGTAGCGAGAGAGTGCGACGTGTCGAATGGAAACTGAAAACGAACCAACAGGGTGGGTTCATCGAACCCACCTTGTTGGTTCGTTTTCAGGTTTTTCGCCGCCACAGACTGGTCTGTGAGGTGCTGAGCTGGAATTTCCGGACGTGCTCCCGAATCAGGAACGGAATTTCCTCCACTTTCTGCAGTTCAAAATCTGCGTCGAGATGTTCGTGCAATAAGTCGAGGGTCGGTCCAGTGGGCTGATTTTCGCGCGGTGTAAATTCCTCCAGCCAGGTGCAGGGCGTCGCCAGCACGAGTTGGCCATCGGGAGCGACCAATTCCGAAAGTCGATTCAAAAACCGGAGCGGTTCCGGCAATCGACAAAGCAAATTGGCCGCGTGGACGAGGTCGAAGCTTCCAAGATCGAGCCGGAGATGCATCGCGTCGCCCTGCTCGAATGACACGGCTTCCGGCCTCGCGTTCTCCGGGATTTCGGTAGTCAGCTTTTCGGAAAGATGCGCTTCGCGGTAGCGGAGGTAATCGATTTTCCCTTCGCTCCGGATCGTTTCAGCCGCATCGACAAAATTCTGCGAAAAATCGATGCCGATCACCTCATCAATCGATTTCGACAGAACAAGACTCGATTTTCCGACAGCGCAGCCGAGATCCAGGGCGCGTTTGGCGTCGGGGTAGGGCTGGAAAAATTCGACGGTGGCCTCAGGAAAATGAAGGGCAGCACCCTGGATGGCAGACGCATCCAAACCGATCCCGTCGAGGATTTCCTCCGGCGTGCCGTAGTGAAACAGCAGGTACACGTTCCTCAGAAAATCGCTTTCGTAGCTCATCCGGTCGGATCAGTGAATGCCCCGTTCCGTGGTGCTGACGAAATCGATCAGCGGCGTCAGAATTTTCTCCGGGTCCTTCAACTCGCCAATCGCTTCGAGCGCGTCGGAAGCATTCAGGTTTTCCCGATACAGGAACCGGTGAGCTTTCTTGATCAGACGAATCGCATCTTCGGAAAAATCGTGGCGTTGCAGACCAACGACGTTCACCGCCCGGACCTTGGCCGGATTGCCGTCGGCAATCATGTAGGGCGGGATATCCTGCACGATCTTGGTGAATCCGCCGGTGATGACATAGCTGCCGATTCGGCAGAATTGGTGAATTCCGGTCAGCCCACCGATGATGGCATGGTCGTCGATGGAAACGTGCCCCCCGAGCGTGGAATTGTTCGAGAAAATGATATGATTTCCGACGATGCAGTCATGGGCGACATGGCTGTAGGCGAGGAAATTGTTGGAATTGCCGATGACGGTGGCATTTCCGGGCGAAGTAGCGCGATTCGCAGTGCAGAATTCGCGGAAGGTGTTGTCATCGCCGATTCGGAGAGTCGTCGGCCCGCCTTCGTATTTCAAATCCTGGGTGCGCTGGCCGATTGAACAGTAGGCGTGAAACCGGTTTCGCTCCCCGATTTCGCAGGGTCCGTCGATGGTGACATTGTTTTGCAACCAGCACCCGGCCCCAAGCTTCACCCCGGCGTAAATCACGCAGTAAGGACCAATCTCGACGTCATCATCGGCAATCTCAGCCGCGGGATCGACGATGGCGGTTGGATGAATTTTGGCGGCCATGCAACGAAGGAAAAACGAATCAATCAGTCGTCGATTAGGGCGAATTTCAACTCGCCTTCCGAAACGGTTTCGCCGTTCACGATGCAACGGGCTGAAGCAAAGCCAATATTCCGGCGCGTCTTCAGGATCTCGGCCTCAATAAAAAGCGTGTCGCCCGGCAGAACCGGCTTCCGCCATTTCACACTGTCGGCGCTCATGAAATAGCCGATCTTGCCCTGGTTTTCCGGACGGCGCAGCAAAACGATGCTGGCGACTTGGGCCATGGCTTCAACCTGCAAGACGCCGGGCATGATCGGGTGGCCGGGGAAATGCCCCTCGAAATAGGGTTCGTTGATCGTGACCTGCTTTACGCCGGTGCACTTGTTGTCGCCTTCGAATCCGATGATCCGGTCGATCATCAGGAAGGGATACCGATGCGGCAGCACTTTCTGCACTTCGTTCGTGTCGAGCACGCCTTCACCAGTCGGAATTTTCACGGGCGGAACCATCGAACGGGTCTGCTGGTATTTCTTGAGCAGTGTCCGGGCCATTTCCGTGTTCGGCCCGTGGCCCGGTTTCACGGCGATCACGTGGCCCATGATCCGTTTTCCGCTCAGCATCAAGTCGCCGACAACGTCGAGAATTTTATGCCGGGCAAATTCTTCATTGAACCGCATCGGCTCCTTGCTCATCACCGAATCCCCCTTGATCACAATCGCGTTTTCCAGGCTGCCGCCCTTGATGAGGCCTTTTTCCATCAGCGGCTCGACGTCTTCGTAAAACACAAATGTCCGCGCCGAGGCGATTTCTTTTTCGTAGGTCTCCGGATCGATCCTGGCGGAGAAAAACTGAGTCATTCGGCCGTCAGGGCCGGACTGGGTGCAGGAAACCCGGAAATCTTTGTCCGGCACAATCGTGATCAGCGAGCCGTTGCTCGTTTCCAGGTGAATCGGCTCCCGTATTTCATACACGCTGCGGTATTCCTCCTGCTCCTCGATTCCCGCTTTCTTGATGCATTCCACGTAGGGCATCGCCGAACCATCCCCGATCGGCGGTTCGTTCGCATCCATCTCGATAATCGCGTTGTCCACCCCCATCCCGACCAGCGCCGAGATTACGTGTTCGACCGTGTGAACCTTTACCGAGCCCTGCGCCAACGTGGTGGCCCGTTCGACCGTTTGCACGTTGCTGACGTGGGCGTCGATAAACGGCTGATCTTCCAGATCGACACGCCGGAATTTCAGGCCGTGATTCGCGGGAGCGGGTTTCAGAGTGAGATTCACCTGTTCGCCGGTGTGCAGCGAAGTTCCCGTCAATGTCGACGGTTCGGCCAGAGTTCGTTGTTTTTGGGCTGACATGGCAGCGGAGAGAAAAGCGGTTCTTCGAAAAAAGGGGTCCAACCTCTACCGAAAACGGGCGGAGAGTCCAGCGTTTTGCCGATCGTTGAAAATCGACAAACCAAGCCAAAACCTCTCGAACACGTGTAGCGGGGATGGTTCAGCCTTCGTGGGTGAGCGTCTTGCTGAAAATCTGGAACAGATTCTGTATCGCTTCGAGCGTTCCTGTCCGTGTCCCGATCGAGTAGTTTGGAGTGCCTCGATTCTCCTTGAATCCAGTATACTGGCAACTCTTTTACACTGCCATCGACCTCCGTCTCCAGAATCCTCACTTCGACGTAATCGCCGAAACAAATGCATTTATCGTGGTCAACAAACCACCTCATCTGCTCGTCCACCCCAGCAAACCCGGAAACCCTCCGACCCTGCTGGACGGCCTTGAAAACCTGTTGAGTTTCGACTTGGCCACCGGTGGCCAACTCTCCATCATCACCCGGCTCGATCGGGAAACGAGCGGCTGCGTGCTGGTCGCAAAAACCAAGGAAAGCGCCCGCGAATTCGGCCTCGCCATGCAAAACGGCGAATTCCGGAAAACCTATCACGCAATTTGCTGGAACTGGCCGGATACCGACGAATTTGTGATCGACGTGCCAATTCTGCGGAAAGGCGAAGTCGACGAATCACCGATCTGGGTGAAACAAATCGTTCATCCGGACGGAAAACTGTGCCGCACGGAGTGCCGGGTCGTGCGCCGGTTTGAGAAAAACGATACGCCCTTTTCCCTGATCGAGTGCCGCCCCAAAACCGGCCGAATGCACCAAATCCGCGTCCACCTCTCCCACGCCGGATTCCCAATCGTGGGCGACAAGATCTACGGTCCCAGTGAAAGCTGCTATCTCGACTTTATCGAGACAGGCTGGACCCCCGAATTGGAGGAACAGCTGCTGCTGAACCGGCAGGCGCTCCACGCCGCGAAATTGGGCTGGAAAAGCCTGGAATGGGAAGCTCCACTGACCGCGGATTTGGAGGCATTCCTGGCTTAAAAAACGAATGAAGAGGGTTGGTTCGTCAAACGTACCCTATTGACTCGTTTTTGAGGTGTAAAAGTTACACCGTGAAACGTGTAAAATTTACATGGACATACCTTCGACCCGACTCATAATTTCGCGCCCCAGCTCAGATTTTTCCTGCATTGGGAGCGATTCTTCGCGGCCATCAGCGTAGAATAATCGCACTTCATTCTGATTTCGGTCAAATCCGATATCGGTCCGGCTCACATCGTTCGCGACCAGCAAATCACAGCTTTTTCTCTCCAGCTTGCCCCGCGCGTTTGCTTCGAGATCATTTGTTTCGGCTGCAAAGCCGACGAGGATCCCCTCAAACCCGAAAACGGACCGGGCACTGCCTAAAATGTCGTCCGTTTTCTCCAATTCCAGGGTCATCGACTCACCCGATTTCTTGATTTTCTGCTCGGCCACCTCTTTCGGTCGATAATCCGCCACTGCCGCGCAAAAAATCGCGGCATCCACGTCGTCTCCGATCCGGTCCCGGACGGCTTCGAACATTTCACGCGCCGATTCCAAGGTTATCGTTTCCACGCCTTCCGGCGGATCCAAATTAACCGGGCCGGAAATCAAGATCACCTCATGGCCCCTTTCCTTCGCCGCTTCGGCAATGGCGAATCCCATTTTTCCGGAGGACCGATTCGAAAGGAAACGAACAGGATCGATCGCCTCGCGTGTGGGTCCAGCTGTGAGCAGAATCCGCATGTTCTCCTTTATCCGAAAAATCGATGCACTTTTTCAATCGCGGTCACGAGCGCGTCGGCATCCGCTTTCGTATTGTAAAACGCAAATGACGCCCGGGCTGTGCCGGTTATCCCGAAGTGCTCCATCAGCGGCTGGGCACAGTGATGCCCGGCCCGAATCGCCACGCCTTCGGAATCGAGAATCGTCCCAATGTCGTGCGGGTGAGCCGAATCCATCGTGAAAGAGATCACCCCGATTTTTCCGGGCGCCGTCCCGCGAATTTGCAGGCCGGGAATTTCAAGCAGTCGTTCCGTCGCGAAAGCAACGACATCCTGTTCGTGCGCTTCCGCGCTTTCCCAACCGCCGAGTTCGTTCTCGATGTAATCAAATGCCGCTGCCAGTCCGATGGCTCCCGAAATATTCGGCGTGCCGGCCTCAAATCGCTCCGGGATTCCGCGGAACGTCGTGCCGGAGACAGAAACGCGCTCGATCATATCGCCACCACTCTGGTATGGCGGAAATCCTTCGAGAATTTCCTCTTTCCCCCACAGAATTCCGATCCCGTCCGGCCCGTACACCTTGTGGCCGGAGAACATATAAAAATCGCAGCCAATCCCGGCAATATCAACGTCCCCATGCGGTACGGCCTGCGCACCATCGACCAGCACGAGCGCCTCACTGGTCTCTTTCGCGAATTTCGTCATCTCCTGCACCGGATTCACCGTTCCGAGGGCATTGGACACATGGGTGAAAGTCGCCAGCTTCGTTTTCCCGGAAAAAAGTCCCTTCCAGGCCTCCAGATCCAGTTCCCCGTTCTCGAGCACCGGGGCGAATTTCAGCACCACTCCGATCTTTTCCTCCAAAATCTGCCACGGCACGAAATTCGCGTGGTGCTCCATCAACGTTAGCACGATTTCGTCGCCCTTGGAAAAATGGGTTTCCGCAAGACCGTGCGCCACCAGGTTGATCGCCTCAGTCGTGCCCCTCGTAAAAATCACCTCTTTCACTTGCGGAGCCCCGATTGCCGCTGCGATCCGCTCGCGTGCACGATCGTAGGCATCGGTGGCATTCATCGAGAGGTAGTGAACACCGCGGTGAATGTTCGCGTTTTCCTGCTCGAAAAACCGGGAAAGGGTATCGATCACCGCGCGCGGTTTCTGCGCGGTGGCGCCATTGTCGAGGTAGACCAATGGCTTGCCGTTGAT
>JABDJT010000102.1 GCA_013003335.1 Verrucomicrobiales bacterium
TCCTCGGACTGTTGATCGGTGCCGCCACCCGGGTTTTTCTGATCGTGACGAATCAGCCGATCTGGATGTTTGGAGCGGCAATCGGACTGGAAGTGTTTTGTGCTGCTGCCATGCGAGTGCTTTTTTACCGGCTCGCCGGTGGCCGTTTTTCGCACTGGAGATTTGAAAGAGAGAGGGCCCTGCAAACGCTCCGTGAATCTCTGCCGCTCGTTCTTGGAGCTCTCGCGCTGCTGGTCTATCTGCGGGTAGACGCGTTGATGGTAAAAGTGATCGCCGGCGACAAAGAGGCAGGAATTTACGCTGCTGCTGCCCGGCTGGCTGAAGGCCTGTATTTTGTTCCGGCAGTGATGGCTTCGGCGCTGTTCCCGTCACTCATTCAGGCGCGAAAAACGAATCGGGCGCTTTTCGAACGGCGATTACAGAGCTATTTCCGGCTCAACGCAGCGATGGGATATGGGCTTGCGCTGGCCGGCGCAATTTTTGCTCCGTTCGTCGTCGCTCTCCTGTTTGGACCGGAATACTCAGCTTCGGTATTGATCCTCGTAATCTACGTATGGGCGGCCGTTCCCTACTTCATCGGATACGTCCGCCAGGAAACATTCATCGCGGTCGGCCTGGTAAAATTGAACCTGACGATCACCGTCATCGGAGCCACTGCGAACGTCCTACTCAACCTTCTTTTGATTCCGATCTGGGGTGGGATCGGAGCAGCCGCTGCCACCCTGATTTCCTATACGCTGGCGGGGATTTTCTCCCCGTTGCTGTTCCCTCCCAGCCGAAAATTCGGACGCATGGCGATCCGGGCTGCAATCTGGCCTGTCCCCACCCTGGCTGGAACAGAACAGGAAAATCCGGCCAAGCCTGCAGCCAGCCACAGTCCGTGATGACCGGATTTATCCGGGTCCTTTTCAATATTTCCGCACGAAACACAGACCCCCAAACCCTAACTAAGCAACACTATGAATCCTGAAATCATCGAAAATGACACGCAGCAGGACGAGGATTCCCTGCAGCGTTATGACATCAATCGGGGGTTGCTGGACGGCTGTGCCGTTTACCTCTCGAACCGCGACCGTTTCCCGGTCCGAACTGGAACGTTCGACCGCGAAATTCACACGAAGTTTACCCAGTTCGGCAGGAATGCCCGGGTATTCCTCGATATCGGAGCTGCCGAAGGATTTTACTCGGTTTACATGCTCAAAAACACGGAGGCGAAAGTTTTCGCTTACGAAGCCAGCGAGGAAGCGTCGGGCAGTCTGCTCCGCAACCTTGAGGAAAACACGCGAAACGGACACCGCCTTTGGTACGACGACCGGGAGATTCGCAACGAAAAGACCGATCGCGACACGACGACGATTGATTGCATCGCAGGTCACGAATCCGGTCCGGTTTTTCTGAAAATCGACGTCGATGGCTCCGAATTGGAAGTGCTTCGAGGTGCAGGACGAGTGCTGGACCGTGAAGACACTCGATTGATTGTCCGATCCAGTTCCAAGCACTCGGAGCAGGAATGTATGCGGCTGCTCGACGAGCACGGATTCGATGTTTCGATCGTGGGTCCGGCCTGGTGGCGTTCGATCATCCGGGATCGGAATTCTGACGAACAGGCCCGCTGGATCATCGCCGAAAAGCGCCAGATCGAAGGGCTGTTCTCCTGATCGATTTTCAGTTTCACCCCCTGATGAATCGATTTGACAATCCGGAACTGCCGGAAGCCGGCACGACACCCCGTTGCGGTGACTGCGAGGAGTATTCTTCTTCGCTGTCCACCCGCCGGGCCTTCGTGGTGGTTCCGGTTGAGCCGCAAGATGAATCGGGATTGGCAACCAAGACGCTGGATCACTTGCATTCCGCCGGTGTGGCATCCTGGGCGACGATCCTGTTCGTACGGGCTGACAGCGAATCACTGACCCGTTCGGAACTGTTCAATCGTGGGATGAAAGACGCCGTTTCGCGGGGCGCGAAATATGTGTTTTGGCTGCGAAACGGATGCCTGCCGCGTGTCGGTGCGATGGAGCGCTTGCTCGAAATCTCACGCTGTCGGCGGGCCATAGCGGCCGTCGGGCGGAACTTTCCGGTGGGGCACGAGGGAAACCGGAAAACCTGGTTCGGCTCACGGATCATTCAGACGAACAAGACGGAAATTTCACCCGTCGATTGGGCACCTGATTATTGCACCTGCCTTCCCGCTGTGGCCATTGGCAACGGATTCCGACCGGGAATCCCGGATCACTGGGCCGCAGAGGATTTCTGTCTCTCCGCAGGAAAACGGGGAATTCCCTGCCTGGTCGTCGGGTCGGCTGCAGTTGATCATCACAGTTGGGAACTGAGCCGTGTCGTTTCGAAGCGCCCGTCCTGGCTGCTTGGAGATGAATCCATCTTCGACACATGGAAAAAACTCAATCGCCGCGGGAATATGCTGAATCCCAAAGTGCGATTCCGGTTTTTCCTTTCGCATTGGGGGTTTACCGGACTGGTGCCTGCCTGCTCGCCTTATTTCCGACTGGCCGTGATCACGATTCTCCGCGGCATCTTTCCCATTGCCTGGCTCCGAAAGTTCTACGGAAATCGATCGGAAGCCTGGCAGCTGCAGCGGGCCTACCGCTCGGTCATCAAAACGTAAATGATCGAACAGAACAAAACGCATTCGAACGCGATCGCCCTGATGCTGGTGACCGTCGGTGGAACCGCGGTGGCCATGGTTTTGGTCTACACGATTCTTACCAGCCGGGGAAACAACCTCTCGCAATTTGCCATCTACCTCGCAGTCGCAGGTTTCATTGGCGGGTTCTTTAATCCCCGGGGCATGATGTACCCGTTTGTCATCGCCACAGTTTCCCTGGATTTGCTGAAGCGCCTCCTGATCCTATTCGACCGGCCCACGGTGATGGATCTGTATTTCGTCCTCGGCATTGCACCGCTGATGATACTGGGGATTTTCTGCGGGACTCTCGTGGGAGGCATCTTTGGGAAATTCGAAATTCAAAAACGACATCTGGGTCTGCTTGCGATTTCCATCCTGTTCATCATCGCAAGCGGGATTGTGGCGTTTCGTGATTTGGGTGCCGCATTGGCATTGAAAGCCATCGCAGACAGTGCCGCGTATTCGATCCTCCTCTTCATTGTCCCGGTCCTGTTTCAAAACTGGGAGGAATTCTGGAAGCTGATTCGTTTTGCCCTATTCGTGTTTATTCCCGTGGGAATCTACGCAATCTACCAGAGCATCTTCGGCCTGAGTGAGTTTGAGATTTCCTATTTGAAAAGCGGGCTCACGATCATGGTGAAGGAACTGGAGGATGTGCGCCCGCGGCCGTTTTCCACGATGAACTCCGCGCACACCCTCGCTTACCTTTCAGCGTTCCTGATGGCGCTCAGCTTGCTTCCCTTTGCTGCGGGCCGCGAATTTGCCGATCGATTCCGGCACCGCTGGGTCTATGCCATCCTGTCGATTCTCTTCTTTTGTGTTTGTTTCGTGACGCTGGCCCGAAGTGGTCATGTGCTCTGGGTGGTCGCTGTCGGTGGACTGATCGCGTTTGCCACAAAGAGCCGGGTGATCGCGTTTTACGGGGGTGCTGTTGCCTGCTTCGTCTCACTCGTGGTGTTTGCAGAGAAACTCATCCTGAAATTGCCGGAATGGGATGCCAAGCTGGACAAGAGCACGGATTTCCTGGCCCAGGCCACCCGGATTCAGACCTTCTACGACCGTCTCTACAGCTATTCGCAGCTGAAAAATGCGGACAACTATTCTCTTTTCGGACTCGATTTCGAGGTATTCACTCACGATGCCATCACCGAATCCCTCGTGAATTACGGCGTCCTTCCCCTGGCTGTCCTGCTGATTGGATCGGCATTTGCCTTGAGAAAACTGCATCGATCCATCCTTCGAATCGAAACAGCCGGAATTCGCCGAATCACCTCTCTCCTGCTCGGAGCCACCATGGCGATTATAGTTTGCGACATCTTTTTCGGAGGTGCTGCCAAGACGTTTCCACTCAACGCCTACATGTGGATCGCGATGGGAGGCGTCCTTGTGGTTCTGTTTCAACAGAACCGCGAACAGACAGGGTCTGTTCGGCAATCCAACCCTGTTGATTCGTTTACTCCTGTCCAAAGTTTCCCTGCTCCGGCAATGCCAGTGCGCCCCTCATCCGCTCCAACCCATCCCATTCATGAATACCCTGTTTGAAGAAAAAAAACAAAAACGCACGCAGAAGGAAAAGGATCTGCCCGAAGCGCTGGACGCCTTGCAACAGCCGGATCATCAGCGTCTCCATATCGGGGCCATGGGTCCCCACAGCCTCGCAAACCCGGCTCTCAAACCGCTGGTTGATCCTTCCTGGACACACCTCGGCGACGAACCGGAAATTCACGATCGAAACCGTTGGCTTCGACTCCGGAATGCCGCGGTCAAGCGGCTACGTCCTTGGTATTACAAACTGCGGGGAAGGGAAGTCCTGGATGAAGATGTGATCCGATCCCGGACCGAGTTCCGGCCGTTCTACTATGAAATCGGCCAACGTCTCGATTTTGAAGACGAAACGATTTCGTTTTTGTATTCCGAACATTTTTTCGAGCACCTCTTCCTGGATGAAGCAGCTGCCCTTTTCCGGGAATGCCAACGCATACTGGAGCCCGGCGGAGTCTTCCGTGTGGTCGTCCCGGATGCAGATCTGCGAAGCTACGACAAGCCCGAGCCAATTGGATACCCGGGTTACCGCGAGACCTGGAGTGAACCGGATAAGCACAAGACACGCTGGTCGATTTACAGCCTGGCCTACGTGTTGGAATCAGAAGGCTTCCACGTCAATCCAGTCGCCTGGTGCGACAAGTTCGGGAATTACCATTTCGACGCTCCCTCGTCC
>JABDJT010000111.1 GCA_013003335.1 Verrucomicrobiales bacterium
AGCCAGAGCCAGAGCCAGAGCCGGAAGCGGAAGCGGAAGATTTGCCGAGGCCCCGTGTTCTGGTCGTCCATGGCGCCAGTGCTACCGGGCGGCTGGTCCGTGAAACTCTCGAAGATTTTTCAATCGCAGATGTAGATACCTGTCCGGATGCCGTTTACGGATTCGAATTGGCTCTCCAGCGGGACTATCAACTCTTCCTTTTCGCCCTCCATCTCCCGCTGATCGACGGACCTCTTCTTTACGAACTCATCTGCAAAGCTCAAAAGTTGGCGGGAAATGGAATTCAGGCTCCGGGTGTGATCTTCGTGCGCGAACCCTCCGATCCGCCACCGGCGGAGGATTTGAATCGGGACGCCCGCGTGAAAGGCTTTCTCATGAAGCCGTTGAAAATTGAACGTTTGCTGCAGGTTGTGAAGCACGCTTTGCCCCGAAGGAAGAAAAAGAGAAACACGCTCTTCGAGTAATCGACCTGTTCCCGCCTTGTCTGGATCCCTCTCTGCGTCTAAAATCCCGTTTCCTTTTATGTTCCCTCCTCGTTCAACAGCTTCCCTCGCAATCTTCCTCGGGGCTGTGCTTTGTTTCAGCGTCTCCTGCAAGGATCAGGAACTTGAGCGGCGCGTCGAAATGCTTGAAGCCGAGTTGAAGACCGTAAAATCATCCACCCAGGACCGAATCGATCAGTCCTCTTCCAAATCTGATGACATCAATCGTCGGATGGAATTGTCCGAACAGAAAATCACCGAAGCCCAGGCCCAGGTTTCCACCGTTGTGACCCAACATGAAACGCGATTTCAGAGGTTGGAAAAATCGATCAGCGATCTGGTCCGGATGCAGGAGCAGCGGGAGAAACAGGCTTATCTTCGACCGGGAATCGCCGAAAACATCGCGCTTCAAACCGAACTGGGCAGCTTCCTGGTCCGGCTGGTCGACATCAAGCCTGCCCTGGGATCCGGAGGATCGGTGGCGCGAATCAATTTGGGAAACCCCTCCAACATTGCGATCCAGGAATTTACCCTGAAGGGCGATTTCGGGGGCGGTGCACCGGTTTTGAAACCCGGTGAGCAATACACGGAATACAGCAAGCGACTCGATGAATGGCAGAAAGGCCTGACGCCCTTTGAGCAAACCCTGGTGAAGGAAATTACTCCAAATTCGTGGACGACCATTGAACTGCCAATCTCCGCCACGGGTGAAAATCCGGTTCAGCTGATTCGATTCACCATGACGGTCAAGCGGGCCCAGTTGGCCGTGAACGAATCCAATGAGTCGAACGACAAATTCTCTGTTTTCTATCTCGATGCCCAAGGAGCCAGCGTTCTCAAAACGGACTACGGCGGCTTTCTGATTTCGCCCCTTCCGCGGTCGCCAGAGCCTGATGGGATCGGCCGGAACATTTTCGTCAAAGTCGGCAACCCGACCGGCTTCACGGTGAAAGGCAGCAAGTTGATCGGGCAATACGGCCCGAAACCTCCCTCCCGATTGCCGGGCGAACAGGATGAAATGTTCAGTCAGCGGATCTCGAATTGGAAAAAAGAATTGCGCGACTTCGAAGCCGATTTGGTCGGGATCATTAACGAAACCCGCTGGAGCGAGGTCTCGTTTTACATTCCGGAAAGCGAACTTTCCAGGATGCAGTTTTTCCGGGTCCAGTTGAAACTTGAAAACGTTTCGCTCCGCTGATTTTCTAGCCTCGTTCCATTTTCGATCCAACAGGGTTGGTTCGGCAAACAAACCCTATTGATTCGTATTTCCGCTTTTTATGACTGACCTGAGCAATTCTTTCACGTGGTTGGACTGGACGGTGGTTTTCGGATACCTCGGGCTGACAACGTGGGTGGGTCACCTGATGCGTGGCAAGCAGGCGAGCATTAAGGACTTTTTCCTCGGGGGCCGGTCACTCCCCTGGCCAGCTGTTTCGGGATCAATCATCGCCACGGAGATCAGCGGGGTAACCTTTATCGGCGTCCCGGGAATCCTGATGGCGATGGACGGAAATTTTACCTACCTGCAATGGGCGGTGGGTTCCATCCTGGCCCGGATCGTCGTGGGAACGGTCTTTGTGAAAGTGTTTTACGAGCGGGAAATTTTCAGCCCCTACGACTACATGGGATTCCGCCTCGGGGAAGCGGTGAAGAAGCTCGCCACCGTTCTTTTCACAGTCGGAAGTATTCTGGCCCAAAGCGTGCGTGTCATGGTGGCGGCCCTGCCGCTGAAAATCGTGACGCCGCTCCCATTCGAGTGGTGCATCATCATTATCGGAACCTTTGCGATCGGCTGGACGTTGATGGGCGGTATGCGAACGGTGATCTGGACCGATGTCATGCAATTCGGTCTGTTCGTCGCGGGTGGCCTTATCGCACTGCTCTGGATGATTGGAGGTTTCCCGGAGGGATGGACAACGTTTTTCGAAGTGGCAAACAGTGTCACGACCAGTGATGGCGGCGGGAAACTTCAGATCTTGAATTTTGATACGGACCCGACGCTCAAATTTACCTTCTGGGTGGCGATTTTTGCCGTGCCGTTTTTGAATCTGAATGCTTTCGGCGTCGACCAGCTGAACGCGCAGCGAATGTTCTGCTGCAAGAATGCGAGCGATGCAAAGAAGGCGATCATTATCAGTTCGTTCGGCCAATTGGTGACGCTCCTGATGCTGGCGGTGGGGGCGGCCCTCTTCGTTCACTACCGCCTCCAGCCTCCCACCGAACCGGCCATCATTGCCGCGATGGACTGGAAGGATGGTGTTCCCGCCCAGCCGGACAACGTTTTCCCGGTCTGGATCGTGACGCAATTACCAATCGGACTTCGCGGGCTCATTTTGGCCGGTATTTTCGCAGCGGCAATCTCAAGCTTGGATTCCATCCTCGCGGCGCTCAGTCAAACGACGCTGTCGATGTTTTTCCCTCCGGGGTCTGAGCGGGCTGAACGCAAAGCCGGTCGACTGGTGGTGTATTCCCGAATCCTCGTGATCGCGTGGGGGATTGTCCTTACGGTGTTCACTTTTGTCCTGTTCGGGATCAAGGAGAAAACCGATGTCTTGATTCTGCCTCTCGCTTTCGGAATGACGAGCTACACAGTCGGGCCTTTATTGGCCATGTTTCTCGTCGCGCTGTTCTTTCGAAAACGGGGAAGTTTCTCCGGATTGCTAGTCGGGGCGGGGGTTTCGGTGGTTCTGGTGATGTTCGTCCGCACTGACGTTTGGGTACTGTTTATGAACGAGTCCCTCGCTGAATTCCTGGCCGGATTTCCCACCTTCGAGCTGAAAGATCCATTGAATCCCGAAGCTGGAGTCCAACCCACACTTGCCTCAGAATGGATGTGGCCGGTGACGACAGTCCTGACCTTGATTTGCGGATTGGTCGTTCCCGGCCGGAGAAATCAGGGTGATGGCGGAGCCTAACAGAATCCATCGTTTCTGAAAATTCTATTCGATTGGAGGGAATCGGGAGTTTCGAATCCTGCAAGGTTTCTGCGGATAAAAATAAGCCGCGACCATCGAATTTTTGTTGTCTCAAATTTGAAAACCGAGTAACAAAATAGACACGCAGCAGGGATCCTCCCACTGCCTCAACAAAAGTCCGATTCAACCCTTGGGGAGGTGCGGAAATAGTTGGGCAAGTGGGATGACGAAGAGCCGGGGACTCCAACCTGAAACTGGAGGAACTCAGGGATTTTTCTTGCCTTTCTGCAAGGCTGATTGTTTTACAATTAGTTGATTTTTAGTGAGTTGTGGAAATCGGGAAACGCTCTCCATTCCTTTTTCCACTCTCTTTCTCAATTCCCATTTTTCATCCGCAACTTTTCCGAACACATGCACCAGGAAGCCCGATTTGATGCTGCCGAACCGATTGAAGAAAAAGCCCTCAACCTGATCTGGCGACAGGTCAGTATTGACCTCTCCAGTGCCATCGGAGACCAGGCCTACGAGCGATGGTTTTCGCCTTTGAATTTGGTTAGGGTAACCAAAGACGAGACACTGGTTTCCGTTCCTAACTCGATCTATTCCATCTGGGTGGAAAACAACTTCAAGGCAGAACTCGACAATTCGCTAAGCCATTACCTGAGAAACCATGGCCCAGTGAAATATCATCAGTTGGCCGAAGAAATTTCAGAGGATTCCATGCCGGCGGACGCGGAACAATCCGAATTCAATCTCGGAGTCAGCAAACCGGGCAAAGATGGCGATCAGAAAGAAAAAGAGTCATCCACCCGGAAATCGGGCCGTCGAAAAAAGCAGGGGCACCACGATTGCCCGGATTTGGAAAAACTGCGCCGCCTTGGCCAAAAGGCCGGACTCAATGATCAATACCTATTCGATAATTTCGTGATTGGAGACAGCAATCAAATGGCGGCGGCGGCCTCCGATGCTGTATCCAAAATGCCGGGCGGCCGATATCAACCGCTGTTCATCCATTCCGGATCCGGCCTTGGAAAAACTCATCTGCTCCACGCAATCGGATGGCTCACGCTGGAACTGAGACCGAATTCCAAGGTTGTACTCCTTTCCGCGGAATCATTTACCAACGAATACGTGACTGCTCTCCAGAACAAAACGATCACGCGATTCCGAAACAAGTATCGAAAGGTCGATTTGCTTCTAATCGATGATGTTCACTTCCTGGCCAACAAGATGGGGCTGCAGGAGGAATTCTTCCACACCTTCAACTCGCTGAATGACTCCATGAAGCAGATTGTGATGACGTCGGATTTGCCCCCTCACGAAATCAGCCAGTTGGAAGAGCGGCTTGTTACCCGGTTTCAGTGGGGTCTCGCCACGCAGATCCTTCAGCCCAACGAGGAAACCCGGACGGCAATCCTGCGACGTAAGCGCGACGAGTGGGAATTGAATGTATCCGATTCCCTGATCGACTTCATTTCCGGCCGAATCCACAACAACGTAAGACTTCTGGAGGGAGCGTTGATCCGGTGCTCCATGGTTCTGAATTTGAACGGTGGAAAAATCACCCGACCCGAATTGGAAGGAATCATTGCCGATCTGCAATCCAGTTGCGAAACCAAGCGAGTCAGCGGTGACGACATTCAACATGCCGTCGCGGAGGAATACGACCTTTCCACCCGCGATTTGACCGGACGCCGGCGCACTGCCCGGGTCGCAGAAGCGCGTCACGTGGCCATGCTATTGACCCGCGAATTGACCGACCATTCCCTGATCGAGATCGGCGAAAGCTTTTGCCGGGACCATGGAACGGTGATCCATGGCATCAACAGCCTGAAGCGGAAAATGGAGAAATCGACCTCGATCCGGGGAACAGTGGACAAGCTCCGACGGTCCCTGACCAACAATCGGACCAGCAAGCCTGAACCCGAAAATCCGTTTTTTGACCGCGTCGATGAAGTTCAGGAGCTGTGAGTACTTTTGCATTAGACACATCGTCCAAATGCGTTCAATATTCGGCCACCGATCCGTCCGGCGGTCGTGAGGCAGT
>JABDJT010000143.1 GCA_013003335.1 Verrucomicrobiales bacterium
GGGCCCGACGTCACCAAGCCCGGGACATTTGCCTATAATTGCCTTCTCTCCCGCCGCATGGCTGAGCTACGGGCTCGGCAGCGAAAACGAAAACCTGCCTGCCTTTGTCGTGCTGAATTCCACCTGGTCGGCGAAACGCGATGCCCAGGCGCTTTACCAGCGGTTATGGGGAGCGGGATTTTTGCCATCGAAACACCAGGGCGTGGCGCTCCGGTCCCAAGGCGATCCGGTTTTGTATCTCTCCGATCCGAAAGGCGTCTCCCGCGATGTCCGCCGCACCATGCTCGACGGCTTGAATGCCCTGAATCAAAAGCACTTCGAGGAAGTCGGCGATCCTGAAACGCACACCCGGATTTCCCAGTATGAAATGGCCTTCCGAATGCAGGCCTCCGTTCCGGATCTGACCGACCTCTCCGACGAGCCGAAACACATTCTCGACATGTACGGGCCCGACGTCACCAAGCCCGGGACATTTGCCTATAATTGCCTTCTCTCCCGCCGCATGGCTGAGCGGGGCGTGCGATTCACCCAGGTATTCATTCGCGGCTGGGACCAGCACGGCAACCTCACTGGCGATCTTCCACTGCAGTGCCGCGACGTCGATCAGCCCAGCTGGGCGCTCGTCCAGGATCTGAAAATGCGCGGCATGCTCGACGACACGCTTGTTGCCTGGGGCGGCGAGTTCGGCCGCACGATTTACTGTCAGGGCGGACTCTCAAAAACCAATTACGGCCGCGATCATCACCCGCGCTGCTTCACCACGTGGCTGGCCGGCGGCGGAGTGAAAGGCGGCACGGTCTATGGCGAGACCGACGATTTTTCCTACAACATTACGAAAGACCCGGTCCACATTCGCGATTTAAACGCCACGATTCTGCACCTGTTAGGGATCGATCACAATCGCCTCTCCGTGAAACATAAGGGGCTCGACGTAAAACTGACCGGTGTGGAAGA
This sequence comes from Verrucomicrobiales bacterium, assembly GCA_013003335.1. Classification (GTDB taxonomy): domain Bacteria; phylum Verrucomicrobiota; class Verrucomicrobiia; order Verrucomicrobiales; family DEV007; genus JABDJT01. The sequence goes on from JABDJT010000143.1 coordinate 955, forward strand.
AGCGCACGTGGTGAAACCGATCCTGGCGTGACGAACGAACCAACCGGGTTGGTTTGGTGAACGCACCCTGTTGGTTCGAGTATCAAATCTGAAACGCGAATTCCTGTCGAGCCTGCGACTCACGGTTCAACTTGTCACAGACCAACTCGCACATGGCGAAAACCATCTCGTCGGCAATCGAGTAAATCACCTGGTTTCCCTCTTTCTTCCGTTCCAGCAGACCGGCTTCATGGAGCAATTGGAGTTGTTTTGAAACATTGCCCTGCGAGCCGCCTACTTCATCGACCAACTCGCCTACGGTCCGCTGACCGCCCATCAATTCCTGAAGAATTGCCAGGCGGGTCGCATCGGAAAAAGCACTGAAGACTTTGGCGACTTTTTCCAGGGCAGTTCGATCAAGTTTCGGTTTTTTGGGCTGGCTCATTTGATGTTTGTCCGGGTGACCCACGGCTCACCCTTGAGAATACGCGGTTCAGCGTAAGAATTCAAAAAAATAAAACTTTTTATTTGAATATTCAAATATAGGAATATAAAGGTTCAATAATTCAATACTGGAATGATGAAAACTGAAACAGATTCTTCACGAGCGGGACTCTCGCAAAAAGCATGGAACCCCTACCTGGTTGGAATCGGGATTGGCGTTCTGAGTTGGCTGGCTTTCCTGCTGGTCAACAAACCCATTGGGATGTCGACAGAGATTTCGAAGTTTTCCGGATGGGTGGTCGGGATTTTCGCCGGCAGTGAAACCGTCGCCAACAATGCATACTGGGCTTCAAAAACTCCGGCATTTGGATACAGCACCGTTTTCCTGATTTTCACGGCGGTGGGTGCATTTCTCAGTGCAAAATTGGGAAACGACATCTCATTCGAAAAAGTTCCGGAAGTCTGGGAAGAATATCAGGGAGGCAGCGTTGCGAAACGCATGGCCGCTTCCTTCATCGGAGGTGCCGTTCTTCTCTTCGGTGCGCGACTTGCCGGAGGATGCACCAGTGGTCATGGAATTAGCGGCACGATGCAATTGGCTCTCTCGAGTTGGCTCTTCTTTCCGGTCATGTTCGCGACCGGAATTATCACCGCCAAGCTTCTCTTTCGCGGAAAATCGAACGCCTAACCGCTCCCCTTCAACCTGAATTTATAATCATGAATCTCCCTATCCCAAAAGACTCAACCACAGGACTGATTGTTTCAGCCATGTTCGGAATCGTCTTCGGCATTTTGCTTAATAAAGGCCGGGTCACTGACTACAATGTGATCGTGAATTTCTTTCGTCTGAAGGATCTCACCGTCCTCAAAATCATGCTCACCGCGATCATTGTAGGCGGACTCGGCGTATTCGCGATGAATGGATTCGGCTGGATCGAAGGATACCACATCAAGGACGCGAACCTCGCCGGCATGGCTCTCGGAAGCGCAATTTTCGGCGTCGGCATGGCTGTTTACGGCTTTTGTCCTGGGACTGCGGTTGCGGCGATTGCGACCGGCCGCCTGCACGCGCTGGTTGGCTTTTTCGGAATGTTGACCGGCGGAATGATCTACGCATTCAGCTATCCGTGGCTGAAAACCAATGTGATCTCCATCGGGCAAATGGGCAAAGTGCAGCTCAATGACGTGACCGGATTACCGATGATCGGATGGTGGGTAATCCTGACTGCGGCCGCAGCTTTCACATTCTGGATGATCGAGCGCAAACGAACTGCGAACGCCTGAGCCGATGATTGCTGAGCTTCAAACAATTCCTCTCCAGGTTCTGCGGTGTGCGCTGACTTTCTCAGTTTTGCTGGTCTCCTGCAATCCACGGGAAGCTCAGCCGCCGCAGGACCAAACGGAATTGATCGAGACAGGAAACTCGGTCAGTGACGCGCTGATGAAAAAGCTTGGAACCCAGTTGAAAACTGTTCTGGCGGCCGGGAATCCGGCTCCGGCGGTCCGGTTTTGCGCGCAGGCGGCTACCCCTCTAACAGAACAAACTTCCACCGAGATTCCAAATGCCACGGTGAAACGGGTTTCCATGAAATTCCGGAACCCGGTCAACAAACCGGATGCGGTTGATGTCGAGATCCTAAGCCGCTGGGAAAAACAGTTGCAGGAGGGAAAGCCGCTTCCCGCATATGAACTCAAATTCACTAACGAACAGGTCACTCGTTTTTATCGACCAATCCGGGTTCAGAAAATGTGCCTGACCTGCCATGGAGACAAAACATCTTTCAAACCTGAACTCCTTTCCGTCCTTTCCACGACCTACCCCGATGACCGGGCGACAGGGTATTCGGAAGGCGATCTGCGCGGAGCATTCCGCGTCGAAATTTCACAATGAGCACGAAAATGAAAACAATCACCTGGAACTTTTCTGTACTGCTGTTTTTTTTCTCCCTCGAGGGTCAGTCTCAGGAAAAAGCGACACACCGGGGGAAAGGCGGACGTGGAATGCCGGAAGAGCAGCGGAGCGTGATTCACCACCTGTTTCAATCCCACGAGAGCATCACTCGTTCCGTCGAACTGAACAAAACAGGTTATACCGCGAAAACGACATCGAAGGATCCGAAAATCTCGAAGGCATTGCAAACGCATGTAGCGCAGATGAAAGCCCGTCTCAAGCAGGGCTTCGGCGTCAGAAACTGGGATCCGGCTTTCGCGGAATTTCGTGAACACTACGATGCCCTGGAAATATCAATTGAGAACGTCGAACACGGAATATTGGTGACTGTTTCCGGCAAGAATCCGAAAGCAGTCCAGGTCGCACAGAATCACGCGAAAATTATCAGTGGGTTTGTCAAAGATGGTCCGGCGAAGATGCACAAAACTCATCCCAAAGCCGGCCAGCCAGAAAGTAAAAAGTTGAATTGAGATTCGGTGCTTGTTTCTTTGAAACCTGTCGCATGAAATCCCTGCTCGTTTTCCCGGCTCTTCTCCTGGCCGTCTTCTCCTCCGCCGACGACTGGCCGAACTGGCGCGGTCCGAATTTTGACGGCATTTCCAACGAGACGATTCCGGAAATTCTACCGGAAGAACTGCCCGTTCTGTGGAAAGCGAAAGTCGGCATCGGGTTCTCAACCGTCTCGGTGAAAGGCGACCGCGTCCTCACGATGGGCAATGATGGTAAGGGTACGGACACGGTCCGGTGCCTTTCCGCGAAGACCGGCGACGTGATTTGGCGGCATGATTACAAATGCCCGCTTGACCCGCTCTATTACGAAGGCGGCCCGTCCGCGACGCCGACGATTCATGGCGATTCGGTCTACACCCTCAGCAAGAAAGGTCACGCCTTCCGGCTTGATTTGGAAACGGGCGAGGTAATCTGGGAGCGTGATTTGGTCGCCGATCACAAATTCGAACTGCCCGAATGGAGCTTCGCTTCGTCGGCGTTTATTGAAGGAGACCGCGTGTTGTTGAACGTCGGCCGTGGCGGGGTCGCTCTCCATCGCGAATCCGGGAAAACCGTCTGGGTCAATTCCAGCGAAACATCGGGCTACGCCACGGTCGTGCCCTTTCCCAACCGCGATGCTCACCTGCTCTTCTCCGCCCTGTCGCTATTCGCGTTCGATGCCGACACGGGAAAGATGCATTGGGAATACAAATCGAAATCGAGCCGGAACGTGAATGCCGCTGACCCGATCAT
>JABDJT010000154.1 GCA_013003335.1 Verrucomicrobiales bacterium
GTCTGAGGCTTGGGGCTTCGGAGCAATTGCTTTGAAAGTCAAAGTCTCTCGCTCCGTGAGGGCGCTCCTCAGGATGACAGCATCGGTAGCAGAAGGCGATTGCGGGAGTACCCCCCAAAAAAGTTCCGCCGGGATCGAAAGTCGGGATTTCTCTCCCTGTTTTTTCACGAACCAACCGGGTACTTTCTCCAAACCAACCCTGTTGGATCGTGGGGGTATCCCGGCATTTACTTTCCCCCTCCAAATCACTAGCATCGCCCTTTCCAACCCAGCCATGAAAGAACCACCTCCCGGCACCGAAGAACGCATCGCGAAGATGACGTTTGCCTCCGTCTACCCCCACTACGTGACAAAGGTGGAGAAGAAAGAGCGAACCCGGGAGGAACTTCACGAAGTCATCGAATGGCTGACCGGTTACGATGAAAAAGAACTGGAATCCATCATCGAAAACGAGGTGAATTTTGAGGACTTTTTCAAAAACGCCACGCTCCATCCCAACGCTCCCTTGATCAAAGGCGTGATTTGCGGATACCGCATCGAAGAACTCAAGAGCCCGCTGATCCGGCAGGTGAGGTATCTCGACAAGCTCGTCGATGAACTGGCCAAAGGACGGAAAATGGAGAAGATCCTGCGGAGCGAATGACGTCCGGGCGGTCGATTCTGCAAAACCGGCTGTGGCGGCTGGGGATTTGTTTTGCGGTCGCGTTTGCGGCCTCCCTCCTGTTTCAGTTCGTCATCGAAGCACCGTTCAATCCAGTCGATGCCCTCTTCCTCATTCCCTTTTCCCTCCTCTGGGCGCCCCTGCTGAGCTTTCCGTTTCTGGCCTTCGGGATTTGGTGGATCCTTGATAAAAGGCTCCCCCTGTTTGTGCTGGTCATCCCCTTCCTTCTCGCGGCCTATTGTGGTCGTCTTTTTGTCGGAAGCCCGCCGGAAATGACCGCCGAAGAACGCCGGGTGATGGAGGAAACGCACGGGAAGGAATTTCTCGAGCAGCACGACGCAAATCGCCCGGGTTACAAGCGAAAAATCTTTCCTCCGTTTTAGGGGCCACAAGCCGGGAGACAGAATTGGGGAACGTTTGCGGGAGCGTGTCAGCGCTTGGTTTGCCGGCGGGAAGAAACACTGTTCAAACGAACTTTATTCTTGACGGATTTTGAAGCGCGACTGTAAAATGTTTTATCGCACGGCAATCGCGAGAAACGCGATGCGTGGACAATACTGTTCGGTGAAGAAACTAAGAAATTCCGTTTCGGGGTGTTGTTCAATACGATGAGAAATTACAATATTCCAATATTGGCGGGGATTACGCTCACATTTCTGATACAAGTAGCATCAGGGCGTCCGATGAGGACTTGGACGCCCGCTGAACTTTTTGAGCGATCTGAGATTGTTGTTGTGGGGAAGCCGACAAGTGTCACGGCAACTGGAGAAACAGGTAAGATCCAGCTTGGCAAGAACGCGGAAACTCCCGTCAGATTCTATTCGGCAAAGGTTCAGGTGATCGCCGCCATCAAAGGCGAAAAAGTGGCGAAAGAGATCACGGTAAAGTTTTCCACCGTGAGTTCTGAAAAACCGCAGATCAATGGTGCCATGCGGTTTTGGCTTGGGGAAGGGCAACTATTTCTCCTTTACCTCAAGAAAGCCGATGAGGATATTTACGTCGGTGTCCTTGACGGAGATTTTGATGATGGTCCTGCGTCTGTACTACTCCCAAACAGCGACACCGAACAAGACGCGGATGATCAACTGCCTGCCCGCGCCGAGTCGGAACCCGAATGAACGATCAACCTTCAACCCTGAAATCGGAGCGCGCTGTCGGCAGGCAGTGACATCGCTTTAACGTTAGGCGGAATAAATGTCCCAGAGAGATAAAGAGCGGACTGAATCGGAGATCTACCCAAGCCATGGAAATACCCGCTTGCGCCCTTCGGTGATCATCCTTTGCGTGGGATTAATCGCCCTTCCCTTCGTCTATCTTGCCTCTGCCGGACCGCTTGTTCTGATCTGGAACAATCTGGGTTGGCACAGCAGCAGTTTCCTGGAAGGCTACCTCCCTCCCGCTGAAGCTGTGTATGAGAGTTCGGAGCATTACCAGCGTTACATCGACTGGTGGCTTGAGCGCCTGAACTAGACCCGGAGCGCCGCGTGGCGCCTAACAAGAGCATGCAGTCCGATCTCTGACCCTCGGGAGCGCGGAAAGTTGGATCCTTCGAACAAGTCGTCTAGCCTGAGAAAGTCACAGGACGGTGTTCCCTTCATGAATTAGCATTTGAACCTATGAAGACGAAACCAAGGGGAGGATCTGCAATGAAGGGAGCGCTGGCGTTGCTCTTCATCGCTGCGAGTTCCTGCGCTTGCCTGGCGGAGCCTGTCGTCGATCTGACAGTGTATGGTACTGTCTCCAATGTGGAAGTATCGGAAGAAGAGGTGGTGATTTCGTTCAAGGGCATTGGTAATGCCCGTCGAAATGACCCGGCCTTCGCAAGTCGCGCTCAACCGCTTGCTTTGTACGATACAAACATCCATCTAAAATTCGGAAGCAAAATGCACACCTACTCGAAATTCCGATACCTTGATTGGCTGAAGCGGGAGGAAGCGATCGCACTACTCCGAAAATTTCAAAAGGAGAGCACCGAGATCAAGATCGCCATCGAATCAGACGGCATTGTCTATTCAAAGGCTCAGGGTGACCTTCGAGTTTCCAAGATGTCCGGAACCCTGATCATGCTTGCAGAATGGAAGAATCTATTCAAGGAATCCATTGCAGAGCGTTACAAAGATCTGGGCGTTGACTATAACGCTGTCATGAGGGCAGACCAGGACGGCGCTGGCCAACCCGCTACCGCTCCGGAGTCGAAGCGATGACTCAGACATACTGACATAAAAAATGAAACTCATTCTACCGCTATTCCCACTCGTCTTCCTCCTCACAGGTTGTAGAGAACAGACTCCGCCCAAAGTCGCTGCACTCGAGCAATGGGAAGGCTCTGAAGTTACCGTTTATTTCAGGAGAGACATGTTGGGAGCGGCTGGCTCCCCCATAGCACCCACATCAACCTGGCTGAACAACACGAAGGTTTCTCTGGATGGGAAAATCATGGAGGCCCGTCTTGATGGTGTTTTCCTGGACAGCCACTACAAAGTCAATTCCGGCGATACCGATCTGCGTCATTCCGTGTTTTGGATCCCCAATGAATCGATCCTAACGGTCGAATCAAAGAAGTGACGGCGTCGATCTCAACACCAGTCCCTTCAGCACGGCAGATTCCAGTCGTCACTCAACAAAAAACCCGGCCGACTCGCGCCAACCGGGTTTTTCAGAGAATGGTTTTTCCAAATGCGTGACCGCAATCACACGCTATCCTTGATCGACTTGCCGTCGGACAACAGGTCGCGGCAGGCGATTTCAATCCGCTCGGCCATGGCTTTTTCGGCGGCTTTCAGGTAGGAACGCGGGTCGTAGACTTTCTTGTTCCCGATCTCGCCGTCGATTTTGAGGACGCCGTCGTAATTCTTCAACATGTGATCGGCGATCGGGCGGGTGAAGGCATACTGGGTGTCGGTGTCGACGTTCATCTTCACGACTCCGTAGTCGAGCGTCTCGCGGATTTCTTCGAGGGAGGAGCCGCTGCCGCCGTGGAACACGAGATCGAACTCGGATTCGTTGCCGTATTTTTCCATCACGGCCGCCTGGCCGTCCTTGAGAATTTCCGGGCGAAGCTTCACGGCACCGGGCTTGTAGTGGCCGTGGACGTTTCCGAACGTGGCCGCAAAGGTGAACCGGCCCAGCTCGTTGAGCGCTTCGTGCACGGCGACCATGTCCTCGGGCGTCGTGTAGAGCTTGTCCTCAGGCGTGTCTTCGGTTCCGGCGGAGCCGTCTTCTTCACCGCCGACCACGCCGGCTTCCACCTCGAGAATGATGCCGACTTCGGCGCATTTTTTGAGGTATTCCTGCGAAATTTTCATGTTGTCCTCCAGTTCCAGCTCGGAGGCATCCAGCATGTGGTTCTGGAAAAGGGCGTTCCCGCCTTTTTCGACGCGCTTTTTCGACTCGTCGATCAGCGGATCGAGGAAATCCGGCGCGACGTGCGGGCGGCAGTGGTCCGTGTTTAGCGCGACGAGGATGTCGTACTGCTCGGCGAGGCGATGCGTCGCTTCTGCGAGGGCGATCGTCCCGTGAACCGCGTTGCCATGGTTCAGGCCGGAGGCGAACTGGCCGGCGCCGGTGGAAAACTGGATGATGCCGTCCGAATTCAGGTCAGCGAAGGCCTTGAGGGCGGCGTTGATAGTCACAATGCTGGAGCAATTGATCGCGGGATACGCGTAACCGCCTTCCTGGGCGGCATCCAACATGGCTTCAAATTGTTTGGGAGTGGCTACTGGCATAGTGCGGGATTGGTAAGGCGGGAATTTGGTTTTTCAAGCGCCGTTTGGACGGGAGGACTCAAAAACCGGAATTTCCAGAATGAGCAAATGGCAGGCCAAAGTGGATCTTTTTCGAACGTACAGGGTTGATTCATCGAACAAACCCTGTTCATTCGATTTCATCATGCCGAAAGAATCCCTTTCCCCGAACGAAGTCCGCGACATGTGCCTCGCGGTCGCTGACAAAATTATCGAATCCGAACCGATCCTGACCGACGCCGACCGGCAGCTCGGAGACGGAGATCACGGAATCGGGATGCAGCGCGGCATGACAGCAGTGAAGGAAAAGCTCGGGGAAGCCGACTACGAAAGCGTCGGGAAAGTGTTCATGGACATGGGAATGGCGATGATGTCGAGCATGGGCGGCGCTTCCGGCGCGGTGTTTGGAACGCTGTTCCGCGCAGGCGGGAAAGCGATCAAGGGCTCCGAAACGTTCGGCGCTTCCGAGGTCGGCGAATTTTTCAAGAACGCCGCCCAGGGCGTAAAGGATCGTGGCGGAGCCAAGCCCGGCGACAAGACGATGGTCGATGCCCTCGATCCGGCTGCTGCTGCTGCCGAATCCGCCTCCGGCAAATCTCTCTGCGAAGCTCTCAATGACGTATCCGCCGCAGCCGCCAACGGCCGCGAAGAGAGCAAGGACATGATCGCCACGATGGGTCGCGCCCGCACCCTCGGCGAAAAATCACTCGGCCATCCGGATGCAGGAGCCGTTTCGGTTGCGATTATCGCGCAACAGATGGCGGATTTTTGCGGGGACTGATTTTCTGTCTTTTGGCTTTTGGCTTTTGGCCGAAGAAATTTGCATATTCTTCGTGGTGCCGCGTCTTACGGTCGACGCACCCAACGACTGTCTCTGAAAACATCGGGATCTGAGAAATTCTGAAAATACTCAAAATTTAAATTGCAATAAATTTAATATTTGAGATAATTTTCATAACACACAGACAGATCCGATAAATGAAACACCGTCCGCCTTGCGCAGCTTTGCTGTGTACCCTCGCCTTGTCTCTAGCCTCCGGAATCGGGGTGGGAGAGGCAGAAGCTCGAAATAAAACGAGCCTGTATTCCAGCATCAAGGATGCTCTCGCTGCCCGGAAAGCGCGAAAATTTCAGCCCGTTCCGCAGGCTCCGCCGCGCCAGGTGCGCCATCAGCCGCAGGTTTTGCCGGCCCCCTATTCCCGGCCGGTTGTGATGCCGCAGGCGACGGTGCGGCCCTATTCCCGTCCCGTCGTGATGCCGGAGCCGATCCCTCCGACTCCGCCCCTCCCCGCGGTGGAACGCCGGCCGGCCCGAAAATTTTCCACGCCTTCCGCGGTCCAGGAGATGCGCAGCCGGGCGGAATCGATTTCGCGGATGGGCCTGCCCTACAAGTTTGGCGGGGAATCACCCGCGGAAGGCGGCATGGATTGTTCCGGCACGATGCAGTATCTCCTCACCGGCATGGGCGTTCCCAATGTGCCCCGCACCAGCTACGCGCAGTTCGAGTGGCTGAAAAAATCCGGGAATCTCCGCCGGAAAGGCTGGGGATCGGAGGAATTTCGAAATCTCCGCCCGGGGGACCTGATTTTCTGGGGCGGCACCTACAATTCCGGGCACAAGGTTTCCCACGTGATGTTGTATCTCGGTCAGGATGCCTCCGGACGCCATTTCATGTTCGGCGCGAGAAGCAAGAGCACTCGCGGCCGGAACGGCGCCGGGGTCGATATTTTCGAACTGAAACCCGGCAAGCACGGAAACCTGATCGGATACGGCCGTGTTCCGGGCCTCCAAATCTGAGTTTCGAATCAATCCTTGCTGGAGGACGGTTTGCGCGGCGGAGGAAGCGTCGAATCCGGCTGATTGTCGGCGAGGACCGCCCGTTTCGGCGCAGCAACCGGTGGAACCGCGCTCGGCGGGGCTGCGCTGGGCGGAGCGGAAATTGGACCGGTTCCCCGGCGGGAAGGATTATTCATCGCCGGGATCGGCTGCGTGGACGGCCGGTCGAGGACGGGGCGAATCGGACCGGTGGCGGCCTGATCTTCCTGCGCTCCGACGGCGGCGGCGACTTCCGACATATCGAGACCCGGCTGTTCTTCGACCGGGTGAGGCATCTCGATTCCCGTCGTGATGGTGGCGGCGGATTCCGCGCCGGTATGGTTCAATTCCGACGCGAAAATGCCCATCTGGTAATCAATCAGGAAAGCGCGGCCGGCCTTGGCGATGAAATCGACCTCATCAACCAGCGAATGCATCACAACGATGCGGTATTCCTGGTCGGTTACGATGAGCATGTTTCCGCCATCGAATCCAAAAGAAATCTGGTCGACGTCGCGACCTTCATTTCCGAAATAGAAGCAGATGTCATCCAGCGTTGCGGCCAGTTCCGTGGCGCGCTCCCGGGAGAACGGCGTTTCGTTGAACACCACCTTTGATCCATCAAAAAACACCACTCCGAAAACCGTGCCGGCTCCGCGTAAGGCCCGGAGCGGACGTTCGAATGTTTCCTTTTCCACGGGGACTTCGCTCATGTTCTTACCGCTGGTTGATGTATTCCTTCAGACCGTTCAACAACTCCCGCATAGGAATCCGGCGATTGACCAGCGCGCCTACCAACTCGGGGTTGGCCGGATTGGAATTCTGGTCGAATTGAAACGCGCAGGCATTTCCGCCGTCGTAAATGATCGCGTGAGATACCGCGTTCATCTCCAGTCGTTCCCCGACGAGCAGGGCACATTCCTGGAGAATCATGAGATCGTCAGCGAATTTCTCCGTATCTTCCCGCCCGCTTTTGCCGCGAGCTGCACCACCGCTGGCACGAAAATAACGGGGGCGGCCCTCCGCGAGCGAATCGCGCAGGACAGGGTTCAACGATGACGTATCGGGGGGAGAGGGAGTGGATCCCTGATTGTCGTTCATTTCCACGACCGCAAAGATGCCAGAGAATTCGGGAAGTGTCGATAATTTTAAAAAGAAATGAAGAAAATTTGTAAATGCCGACAATCCAGCCCCGGGCCGACTTTCTCCCGCAAAAAACACCATCCTGCCGTTGACGCTGGGTTCGGAGCCGATCAAAATGCTGTCATGAAGAGAACCCGAACGTTTTTGAACCTGCTGGCCGGCCTCGCCTTGGCCGTCGCACCCGCTTTCGCGGCGGATTTGAAGGAGGGGGAGGCTGCCCCGGATTTCGAACTGAAAGGCAGTGACGGCAAAAACCACAAGCTGTCCGACCTGAAAGGAAAATTCGTCGTGATTGCCTGGTATCCCAAGGCTTTCACCGGTGGATGAACGAAGGAATGTGAGTCACTGCGTGACAGTGGCGCTGAATTGAAGAAGTTCGATGTGGTCTATTTCACCGCGAGCTGCGACCCGGTCGACAAGAATACCGATTTCGCTGAGAGCCTGAAACTCGATTACCCGATCCTGAGCGATCCCGCACCGAGCGAGACGGCGAAGGCCTACGGAGTCGTGTACAAAGGCCGTCCCGTCCCCGAGCGCTGGACTTTTTATATCGATCCCGAAGGCAAGATCGCTTTCATCGATAAAAAAGTGAAAGCCGCCAAGCACGGCGAAGACATCGCCAAAAAGCTGGAGGAACTGGGCGCGAAAAAGTCGGGCTGAGCCTGCCTTTTTTCCGGAACCGGAATTCCGATCCAACAGGGTCTGTTCGTGGAACGTACCCTGTCGGATCACGTTCCTGCGATTCAGTCCAGGTTCCCGGTCACCCACTGGATTCCACGGGTCACGAGATCCAGGTAAACGCCTTCCTGCATCGTTTCGTTGTGGTGGCCGATGGTCGTTCCGAAAACACGCCCTTTTCCGAACTCGTTGACCCAAATGCAGTCGTGATACTTTTTCCCGTCATCGATCGTGCCGCGGGCGAGGGCGGTCGCCGTGCCCCAGATCTTGTCGATGTGATACAGCTCACCCTTCGGCGTGACCCATTTCTTGGGAAACCCTTTCATGATCGGGTGGTCCGGTTCGAGGTTTTCGACCGTGATCGGGGCGTGTTTGCCGTGGCGGGGTGACGTGACGCCAAGCATGGCGGCCCACTGCTTGGTTTCACCCTCGATTTTCCAGTGATAGGAATGCATCGAGCAGTGAATCGCTACCGCCGGCTTGCCGTTTTTGTGCACCTCGGCCAGTGAATCGACGAATTTCTTGTCGGTCTCCTTGGCGTGGCAAAGATTGTAAACCACCACGTCATACGGGTCCGCCCAGCCTTCTTTTGAGAGCGCGGCCTTCGTTTCCTCGGCGTTTTTGTGGATGACCGTCCATTTCACCGGCGTGCGTGAGCTGATGCCTTCGGTGAGGATTTTTTCCTGGCCCTTGTAGTCGTGATAACCGCCACCGGTGACCAGCAGAGCCTTGATCGGCGCCGCTTTCTTCGCGTCCTGTGCGAAATGAATGGTGGCGACTGAGGCGATCGCCAGGGTTGCGATCGAGGTGAGGAGAAATGCGTTTTTACGTTTCGTCATGATGGATGGATTGTGGTCAGAGCCACGCGGTTTGTCGAGTTCGTTTGGAATGCGTCAGATTGACTTTTGAACACCAAAACGTAAGGTTCCCGCCGGAAAAGCGTCGTTTTGACTACCCAAACCAGGCATTTTCTTCCTGATGACAGACGCCCCTCCCCACACGGCCCACGATCCCATGCAGCAATTCGATCCGAAGCAGGACCTCGAAAAATCATTCCGCTCCTACGCGCCCGGTTACTGGGCCGGCGAAGAAATCCCCGCCGAAACGTGGGCCGATTACAAGTGGCAGCTCAAAAACCGGATCAACTCGCTCGCGGATCTCGAAAAGCTCATCACGCTTTCCGAAGAGGAGCGCGCCGGTGTCATCCTCTCCGGGAACAAGCTGGCAATGTCGATCACGCCGCACTTTTTCAACCTCGTCGAAAAGGACAACCCGAATTGCCCGATTCGCCGCCAGATTATCCCGCGCGTCGAGGAAACCTGGATCGCCGATTACGAAATGTCCGATCCCTGCGGCGAAGACGATCACATGCCCGTGCCGGGGTTGGTCCATCGCTACCCGGACCGCGTTTTGTTTCTCGTGACCGATCGCTGCGCCAGTTATTGCCGATATTGCACCCGCAGCCGGGTCGTCAGCGGTGCCGGCGAGCAAACGCTCGACATGGATCACGAGGCGGCTTTCCAATACCTCGAGGAACATACCGAAGTCCGCGACGTCCTCCTGTCCGGCGGCGACCCGCTGCTGCTTTCCGACGCGAAGCTGGAAAAAATTCTCAGCCGACTCCGTTCCATCGAGCACATCGAATTCCTCCGGATCGGTTCACGGATTCCCCTTTTCCTGCCCCAGCGCATCACGCCGGAGCTTTGCGAAATGCTGCAGAAATACCACCCGCTGTTCCTCAGCGTGCACGCGAATCACCCGCGCGAACTGACAGTCGAAGTGAAAGAAGGCCTTGAGCGCCTCGCCAATCACGGAATCCCGCTCGGCAACCAAAGCGTGCTGATCAAGGGCGTGAATGACGACGTTGAAATCATGCGCAGCCTTGTCCACAAGCTTTTGATGTGCCGCGTCCGGCCGTATTATCTATACCAGATGGACCTCATCAAGGGGTCGGCGCACCTCCAGGTGCCGGTTGCGAAAGGCATCGAGATCATCGAATCCCTGCGCGGTCACACCAGCGGATATGCGATCCCGCAATACGTCATCGACGCTCCCGGCGGTGGCGGAAAGGTGCCGATCAATCCCGAAACTGTCGTCCAGCGGAACGAGGAGCGGGTCATCGTGCGGAATTATGAAGGCAAGACTTTCGAATACCCCGAGCCGGCGATCGACGTGAGCGAGGTGGAGGAGCCGGTCCCGACCAAATGAGCCTGAAGCGGATCGTCTGGCGAGGATTGATCCTGCTTGCGACGTTCTGCCTCCTGGTTGCAATCTATGTTGCGGTTAGAATTGCTCCCGTCGCTCAACTGCAGAATTCCATTTCGCGCCCGCTGGAGATCTATTTCAACTACCACTCCAGCGACAAATCGAAGCCAAAACTGATCAACACCGATCTCGACGAAAAACTCGGGAAAGTCGCCGTGGAATGGTCCAGTATCCGTCGAAATCAGGGAGCTCCGGAATGGGAGTCCCTGCCCGGAAATTACCATGAGAGACTGCGGGCTCCCTTCCGGGGACCGATCACGGAGATCCTGGTGAACTATCCGGGCACCTATGGATCGGACGCGGGAGCCGCCCTTTCCAAATTCACATCTCTGCAGAAGCTGGAATTGACCGGTGACCGTCTCGATACCCAGAGCCCGGAAGACCTGCGAAAAGTCATGTCCGCCATCGCTTCCCTTCCCGAACTTCGCGAACTCCGGGTCGAGTTTGCTTTCGCGGACGAATTGTCCGTGCTGGAGCCCCTGCGGGACTGTTCGAGCCTGGAGGTGCTGATCATCCAGGGGACTTTCGGGATATCCGAGGCCGAATTCGCCGAGGTCATTGCCGATATTGAGACGCTGAAGATGGTGGAGTTCAGGCACTTCCACCGATACAAAACATTCAGTTTTGCTCATCTCCCCGAGCTGTTACCCGATTTGGAATTCGTGTTTGAGGAGTGACGGTTTGTCTTCTCACCCGCGCAGGTCCCCTCCCCGCGCAAATCGCATTGACAAACCGGACTCCCCCCGATTCCATAGCGGTTCGAATTTCCCATGAAAAAACTCGTTAATGATCCGCTCAAAGTCGCCGATGAACTCGTCGAAGGTCTCGTCGAAGCCTACAACGGCGAATGCCAACTCGTCGGTTCCCGATCCATCGTGAAAAACGATATTCCGGACAACAAGGTCGCCCTGCTGATCGGTGGCGGAAGCGGTCACGAGCCGATCTACCACGGCCTCGTCGGACGGAACCTCGCCGACGGCGCGGCCTGTGGGGACATTTTTGCCGCCCCTACTCCGGACATCGTTCTGGAAGCCACCCAGGCTGTCGACAAGGGGAACGGCGTTCTGTTTCTCTATGGCAACTACGCCGGCGACGTGATGAATTTCGACATCGGAGCCGAGGAAGCCGAAGACGAGGACATCGACGTCCGCACGGTTTTGATCTGGGACGACGTTTGTTCCGCTCCGCCCACGCAGAAAGATGACCGCCGCGGAATCGGTGGCCTGGTTCCGATCGTGAAGTTGGTCGGCGCAGCTTCGCAAAGCGCGGGTTCACTCGATGAACTGGAAGCTTTCGCGAAAAAAGCAGTGCTGCAGACCCGCTCGGTGGGTGTGTCCATGGCTCCCGGTTCGATTCCCGCCACCGGCAAACCAACCTTCGATCTGGACGAAGACAAGATCGGTCTCGGTATGGGGATTCACGGTGAACAGGGCGTCGCGGAAATTCCGATGACCACGGCGGATGAACTCACGCCGATGATGCTGGACCTGGTTTTCAAGGATTTCGACGAAGACACCGAAGTCGATGCACTGAAAGAAGGCGATGAGATCGTCTTTTTCGTGAACTCGCTTGGCGCGACCACGATGATGGAATGCCTGATCTGCCTGCGCAAAGCGAAGGAAATCCTGAACGAGCGCGGCATCCAGGTCTACGACGTGATCGTCGGCCCGCTCGTGACCTGCCAGGAAATGGCCGGTATTTCCTTTTCGGTGACCCGACTCGATGATGAGTTGAAAGCCGCCTGGGACCTCCCCTGCCAGTCGAATTGCTATTCGAAAATGGAGGGCCACTACGGCGGCTGAAACCGTTTTTTTAAAACAGACCGAACTTCTTTTTGGCCACGTTTTTCCGGCCGATCTGAAGCAGTTCGAACACGCCGTGCTTGTCGAACAGCGGCTCGAGGGCTTCCACGCCTTTTTTCAGTTTCAGATCCATTTCCTCCGAGTAGAGCGGGACGAGGGCGAGAAAGTGAATGGTTTTTTCGGGCGAAATTGCCAGCTCCATAAATTCCGGGGGCGCGGTCAGCGGAGGAGCCAGCAGCATTCCCGTGAATCCCGCTCCGGGCGCGAACTCCTCCGGTGGATCGCCGTTCGGGAGCGTGTGCCCGTAAAACAGCCATGTCTTGTAGTCGTGCGGAAAGCGCGCCAGGAATTTCAAGTTGCGAATCGGCCAGTAGTTCCCCTCGTCCTTGAAAGACTGTTCGTCGAGCGGCCAGTCCCCCGGCAGGCAGATCATCAACTCCGCGTATCCCAGGTCTTCTGCCCCTTCCGGAGGCGACATCGGCAGGTCGCTCATCCCGCTCGTGACCAGCGTCCAGAACGGCCGTTCCTCGGTTGGCGGAACCTGGTGGACATCGATGTGGATCAGGTCGGACACAATTTCGTGATACACCGACTCGATCTTGCCGATATGTTTTTCGATATGGTCGGAGATTTCCTCCATGTTCGAATGACTCATATCCGGCGCCTGGTAGCCCCGCTCAACCGGCTCTTCGTATCGATAAATCGGAGCGCCGGACTCCGATCGTTCCTTTCCGTCTTCTTGGTCTGCCATCCCGCAGTTTCAGCAGGGATCCGCGCAAGGGTCAATCGCTTCCACGCAAAAATGTATTCAGAAAGTCTCGCCAAAACCAAATCGAACCGCACAATTTGCCCATGATGAAATCGATCCAGGCCCTCTGTCTTTTCCTGCTGTCAGTCTCTGCCGGCGCGGCTCCTCTCTCGCTGCCGAAAATCTTCACCGACAACATGGTGC
>JABDJT010000181.1 GCA_013003335.1 Verrucomicrobiales bacterium
TCGTCTTCCCGCTGGCGAAGTCGGGGAACTGGTCGTGCGGGGGCCGCACGTTGCGAAACTCGGTTACTGGCGATCGCCCGACGAAACCGCAGCCCGGTTTCGCCAGGCGCCCGAAGGAAACGGTGAAATCGAGCTCTACACCGGCGATACCGGCTCAGTCGATGCGGACGGGTTCATTTACTTCGAAGCACGGGCGGATGATCTGCTGAAGCATCGCGGCAATCGCATTTCTCCCATCGAAATCGAGACCGAAGCCTGCGCCCTGCCGGGTGTGGTCGAAGGTTGCGTGGTGAAAAAGAAAGCCGACGACACGCTGAACCTCTTCGTGACCCGATCGGACGAGTCGCTGACCGACAAAGACATTCTTGAAGGCCTGAAAGCCGTGCTGGAGCCCGCGAAAATTCCTGATCGGGTTCACATTCTCGACACCATGCCGAAATCGATGAATGGGAAGATTGATCGGAAAGCGCTGATCGCGCGTTGAGGACAGAGAAGAGGTTTTTCACGAACCAACAGGATTGGTTCGGAGAACGCACCCTGTTCGTTCGTGAACCGCTGTGGATCAGAAAAGAACAGGTAAATTATCTTGATAATTATGGAAATTTATTTAATTTATGAAAGATTTTCGGAAATCGTCCACTTTTTATGGAAATTCAGACAATGACTGCTCTCTCCGAGCGTTTTCCGACCCCTTTTTACGCCTACGATCTTGAGTTGGCACAGAAGCGGGTGAGCGAATTGCTGTCGATTTTTCCGGAGGAAACAAACCCGCGATTGCTGTATTCCTTCAAATCGAATCCACTGCCGGCTCTGGCCCGGGCGATTCGGGAGGCAGGCGCCGAGGCGGATTTGACTTCCCCGGGCGAAATCGAAGCGGCAACGGCGGCAGGATTTGAATTTTCGAAGGCGCTGTTTGGCGGACCCGGAAACGGCGCGGAGGAAATCGATGCGGCAATCGCGAGCGGAGTGCGTCGCTTTTCGATCGAGTCCTGGCAGGACTACGAGGTGATCGGAGCTGCCGCGGCGCGGGCGAACGTCCTGGTGCAGGGGCTGTTGCGGGTGAATCCGGCCGAGCCGCCGAAAGCGAAGCTGGCAATGTCGGGCGTCGCGAGCCAGTTTGGATTCGAGGAGGAAGATTTGCTGGAAAACGGGAGCCGCCGGCTCGGGCAATTCGCCGAACACGTCGCCGTCGAAGGAATCCACATATACTGGGGCACGCAGGTCGGCGGGCCGGAGGAATTGGCCGCCTGTTTTGAAAATGCGGTGCAAGCCGCGTGTCAGATTTCCGAAACGGCTGGGTTTCCGCTGAAAGTGCTGAATTTCGGGGGTGGTTTTCCGTGGCCGTATGCGAAATCGGGGGAAGGTCCCGACTTGCAACCGCTGCGGGCCGAATTGAAGCGGATTTTCGAAAACGCCGGGGCCGCGAAAGAAGCGGACTGGTGGTTTGAATCGGGCCGGTATTGCTCGGCTTCGTCCGGCACGCTGGTTTCCCGCGTGATGGACATCAAGGACTCGAAAGACCGGCGATTCGTGATTTTGGACACCGGGATTCACCACCTCGGCGGTATGTCTGGCCTGGGCCGGATTCCGCGTTTTGCGATCGATCTGATTCCGCCGGCGGAACGGACCGGCGAGCTGCAAAAAATGGACATCGTCGGTCAACTTTGCACGCCGCTGGACCTGCTGGGCCGCAATCAGCAGCTGCCGGAAGATTTGCAAATCGGCGACCTGGTGACGATTCCGAATGTCGGGGCCTACGGCGTCACCGGCAGCCTGACCGGTTTTTTGAGCCGCCCGACTCCGCTGGAAATCTGTCACCGTGGCGGCGAAGTGGAATCCATTTTCCAGATCCGACGCGGACACGGTGAAGTCTCCATCGAGAATTTTCCGCAGGAACCTGTCTCTGAAGCTCTCTCCAACGCCTGAACCCAATATGGACTCCCCGACAAACACCACTCTCAACACGGCCCCGGCGGAAAGCCACCACGCTTCGCCTGAAATCGACGATCAACTGAGCAGCCAACTGCTCGAAATTGCGCGTCCGCACCTGAAATTTCTGGAGGACGGCGCGGAATTTGGAGTCGGAGATTTGCTGGCGGACGCCGGTCTGGACTCGATGGCTTCGATCAATTTCCTGCTCGATATCGAAGATGAACTCGGAGTCGAGATTCCGGATGAATTGATCGAGGAAAACAGCTTCGAAACGATCCGCACGGTGACCGCGCTGGTCACAAAGGCCCGGGAAGCCTGATTCATTTCCCTTTTTTCACCCCTGACACCTCTCTC
Source organism: Verrucomicrobiales bacterium (assembly GCA_013003335.1). GTDB lineage: Bacteria > Verrucomicrobiota > Verrucomicrobiia > Verrucomicrobiales > DEV007 > JABDJT01. The sequence continues at coordinate 2,287 of JABDJT010000181.1, forward strand.
TCATGAACCTGAAATTTGACGATCAAAACATCAACGTCTTTACCATCACCCCCCGTACTCTGGAGGCGGAAGACTATTGGGAAAACATTGACCAGGTGGGGGAATGGTGCGGAAAATACGATTTTACCGGGCCGCTGCTTTTCACGGGGAACGACACGTTCGTTGAGCCGTGGGTCTGTTGCCAGGCCATGGTCGAGCGCTACGGACTGTCTCCGCTGATCGCGATCAATCCGCTCTACGCCCATCCATTCACGGTGGCGAAAATGGTTTCCTCGATCGCTTACGTGTATGAGAAGCAGATCTTCCTGAACATGGTGACCGGCACGGCGGTGAATCACGCTCATCAGCTGAATTGCTTTCTCGATCACGACGAAAAATATGTTCGCCTGCTTGAATACATCCAGATCGTCCAGGCCCTGATCTCCCGGGAAGGTCGCGAAGTGGTTTTTGAAGGCGAACACTACAAGGTCGACAAGCTGGCACTGGTCCCGGCCGTTCCCGAAAACCTTCGGCCTGACTATTTCATTGCCGGGCATTCCGAAAAAGCGACCTGGGTGCGGGACGAAACGGGTGCGATTGGCATGAAAATGCTGATGCCCGAGCTGGCCGGCGTGGTCTGCGAAGATCGCGGGATTCATTTTGGCGTTGTCACCCGCGAGACAGAGGCCGCAGCCTGGGAAGCCGCCAACAAGCGTTTCCCGGAAGACCGCCGTGGCCAGCACATGCTGGATCGCTCGATGAAAAATACGGAGTCGGTTTGGAAAAAGCGGCTCAAGTTTGCCGCTGACGCGCCGGACCAGGCCGACAACGGTTATTGGCTCGCGCCGTTCCGGAATTTCCAGGCGGACTGCCCGTATTTCGTCGGCAGCCACGAGCAACTCGCTGACGTGGTGGCCGGGCTGATCGAAAAGGGCGTGACCGAGATCATTCTCGATGTGCCCGGAGACGAAAACGAGTTCGAGCAAACCGCGATCGCATTCGAATTGGCCGGTCGGAAGCTGGAATCTGCAACGCCGGTTTCCGAGCGGGAATCGGTCCTCGTATCGTGAGCGATTCCCGATCAATCGTCCTCGAAGAGATTTTCACGCCCCCGGCCGAGGCGTGTTGCACAGAAATTGCCGAATACCTCGCGGGTTTCGTGCTGGCCGGAAATCTGGCCAACCCGCTGCCGGGCGATGATCAAGCTGATGCGTGGAACCGCCGCCTGAACTGGTGGTGGCATGACAACCCGTTTGTCGGAACCAGCAGTGGCGAATGCCTTGCCTACCTGATGCGGGATGCGGAGACCGGGAATCTGGTGGGATTTCACGGATTCATCCCGTTCGGGTACGAAGCCGACGGGCAACCGGTTCCGACGCTGATCGCGACCACGTTTTTCGTCGACGAGCCGTATCGCGGGCATTCGATGAAAATCTTCATGAAGCTCAACAAGTTGGGCCGGAGCTTCCAGATTCTCGATGGCACCCCGTCTCCGGAAATGCGGGAAATTCTCGACCGATTCAATTATGAAAACCGGGCCGAAATCGAGCGGTACAACATCGTGGTGAAGCAGCCGTCTCTTTTGAAAAAGGGAAAATCGGCCCTGCTCCGTCTGTGCGGAATTGGTCGCCCGCTTCCCGGTCCACTTTCAGGATCCTGTCCCGGAACGCGCGTAATCAATGATCCCGCGCTGATCCGTTCCATTCCGGAGCGCACCGGCCGCGGTCTTGTCCGCAGCGTCACTCCCGAGGGCTTGAACTGGATGACGAATTCCGGCCACGGGGAACGCTGTTTCTTCGGCTTGATCGATTCGATTTCGGGGCAACTGCGGGCGTTTGCGATCGGGTTGATGAAATCCGCCAAAGGTGTCACCGCCTGCCGAATGCTGGAATACGGCGCCTTTGATGACGACGATTCCGCCTTGCTTGCGTTGCTGGCGAAAGTCGCACACCAACCCGGCGAATGCGGGCTTCCCGCGAATGTCGATCTGCTCCTTTGGTCGGTTTTCGAAGGGGCCGTGAAAGCCAAACCCGCCAGCCTGAAACCGGAAATCCGGGAATCCACCCTCTATTTCAAACTGCCGGATCAATGGAAAGACCGGCCCAAAGCCTGTCTACCGTGTGAAGGGGATCTGGTCCTGCTCTGATGAATGACAATGGAGACATCCAGGCAAAAACGCGGGATCGGTCGATCGCCCTGGCTGTCCTGACGGCTATCGCCTCGAAATGCGGCACCCTGTTGCTGCGCCTGATTTCCATTCCGGTCGCGATCCGCACACTCGAACTCGGGCTCGCGGAATTTGGCGTTTACATCGCCATTCTGACGATCGTGACGATGGTCGACTTGCTGCACGTTGGAATCGGACCGGCCCTGACGCAGCGGCTCTCCAAGGCGCATACCGAGGGAAATATCGAGGCGCAGAAACGCGTCGTCGCGACGTCCATGGTCCTCAGCATCAGCTTGACGGCCCTGTTTGGCGCGATCCTTGCGATCGTGATCTGGAAAGTGCCTATCCCTGTTTTGTTCGGCGAAAAATTCGCGCCCTTTGCTGATTCGATGAAGACCGCCTGCTGGCTCGCGCTGGTAATCATCGCCGTCGAATTCATCTGCATCCTGATCGATCGCGCCCGCGACGGATACATGGAAACGAGGATCAGCAACTTGTGGGGAGCCGCCGGGAATGTCGCCGGGGCGATCGTGCTGTTTGTCGGCATCCGTTATTTTCCCACGATCTCCTTTTTGATCCTCGCAGTGAATGGTTCGGTCGCCGCCGCCAAGCTGGCCAACACGATTCACTTTTTCGCGAAGCGCCGATTTCTCACCCGCTGGATCGCGAATTTCGATCGCAGTCTCGTCAAGCCGCTCGCGCTCGCCGGACTCGTTTTTACGGTAACCTACAGCCTGTCCGCGATGGTGGAATACAGCGGCCTGAACTATCTCGTCGGCCGGTACCTCGGCCCCAGTGCCGCCGCCACCGCCGGGATTTTCGTGACCATTCACGTGTCTCTGAACGGGATCCTCCAGATGTTTACCGTGCCCGCCTGGCCCGCGCTGATCGACGCCCGTGGCCGCGGCGATTTCGAATGGGTTCGCAAAACGGGGGCGCGGCTGCAAATCCTCGCCGTTCTTTTCGGGCTCGGAGCGATCGGCGGAATTGCCCTGCTGGGCCCCTGGGGCATTCCTCTCTGGATCGGCGAAGAAGTCGTTCTCGACCGGGTGGGAATGATCGGGTTTGCCTGCTTTTTTGCCGCTCATCTCTGGCGGCACGGGAATCAGATTTTGCTCCTCGGCTTCGATCGCGAAAAATCCGTCGCCCGCGTTTTGCTGGTCGAGGGTGCCGTCGTCCTCGCGGTCGCCTGGTCGATCCTTCATTTCGGCGGGACGCTTTCCACGGTTTATTTCGGCGGAGCTGCCGCGATCCTTCTCGTTACCGGCTGGAATTTTCCGCTGCGGTTTCGCGGACTGATTCGGCAGGAATCCGAACCGGAAGATCACCCGATTGAATCAACAGGGCTGGTTCGGAACACAGACCCTGTTGGTTCGTAAAATCTAAAACGGTGTGTTGGAGTAGATCCACTCCTTCAATCGGTCCAGCCAGGTATCCTCGTCCTCGTTGAACTCGATTGATTTTTCCGCCTCGTCATAGCGGATTTTCGAACCGGGAGTGACGGAGCGGTAAAATTCCAGCAGCTGCTGCGGCGTCATGTTGCGGAACGTCCGGTCGGCGGGAAATTCATCGGGCGGAGTTTCATCCCAGATATTCGAGTGGGACCAGGTCGTCTGCGTTGCCACGCCGATCATACCGAACAATTCGTCTTCGGCGCTTTCGAAATCCTCATCGAGCGTCAGGCGGGGGATGACGATGTCGAACAAATCGGGAACCTCGCCGGGATTGGGCACATCCGGCAGGCCGGGCAGTTCGAACTCGAGTTCCGTGACCTTCGGCAGGAAAACGAGTTTCAGCGGCTTTGACGGGTCGGCTGCCTGGACGGTTGAGAAAAGCTGGACCTCGGGTGTGCCGCTTTCCTCATCCCACTCCCATTCCACAGTACCGTTTTCGCGAACCCAGCCGAGATGATTGGTCAGATAGTCATCGGAATTTCCCCGGACCAATGTGACCGGTTCCCAGGTGTATCGCGGTTGTTGCGTTTCCACGCGGATGATCCAGCCCTGATCCGTCGAGTAGGTCTGGTCCCGCTTTTTGATCTCCTCGATCTCGGCTTTGGGCACGGACGCCGCCGGCTCGAAATCCGAGTAGCGCGGACGCCCATAGACGAGTCCGTCGTGCAGGCTCAGCCATTGCACGCGGAGTGCTTCGCCAAAATGGACCTGGGCCCCGAGCGTCTGTTCCAACTCGGCTGTCTGCGGCTCGCCGGTCAACACGCCAACGAAAAATTTCAGCGGCGCATCGTGATAGATCAGCAGGGCCATATCCAGCCTCGACCAGCCATCGATCGTCGAGAAATTCGGTTCCGGCTCGCTGAGGGATTTGAGGTCGTAAGTCACGACGGCTTCGGTAACCTGATCGGCTCCCTTTCCACGGGTGAAGCGGACGTATTCCATTCCGGAGGAGCGGAAGAGCAGGCGGATCTTGGGAGTCGGATAGCGTTTCGGAGGCGTGACTTTTCGAAATTCAGACGGAACGCCCAGTTCGTTCAGTTTCTCCTCGGGCCAGACCTCCAGAGTCTTCGCGTCGCGAAAGACCGCGTCCGCCTGCCATTTCGTGTCGCTTTCAATGTCATCATCCGGCTGAGGATGCCAGGTGGCGAAGGCAACCAGTTCCAATTTGTCGTCACCAAGCAGACCGGATGCCCAGCGATCCGGTCGAGGTTTTGGTTCCATTTCCGGCTCGTTCCGCCAGTCGTACAAATCCGTCTTCGCTTTGCCGGGAATAATGACCGGCTTCACCATTTCGACCGAGCCGGGGCGTTCGTCTTTCGGTTTTGGCCGCGAAGGCTCCAACAGGCCAAGCCGCCCTTCTTTGAAAGTGTAGACGTTCCTGGTATCCGTGGGCGAGCTGTGCAAATCCGGGACGCCGGTCAGGGCGAGAGCCACCGCAACCACCACGCCGAACAGGTAGATGCCCACGATCGCGAGAATCCATTTCAACCAGACGCGTTTCTTCCCTGCTTTCGCCATCGGCTTGAAGCTAGCGCAGCACGTCGGAAAGGGAAATCATCGATTTTCGATTGAACAGGGTTGGTTCGGCAAACAGACCCTGATGGTTCGAATTCCGGTCCGGTAGAAAGGAGCAACGGATCTGGCGCGTAGACTCCCCGGAATACCTTTTGCATGTCGAAAATTTCGGGCGTAAAAGGTGCCCAATCTGCCACTTATGATTTCCACCAACGGAAAGCCAAATCACCTCTATTTCATGGGCATTTGCGGTACGGCCATGGGTTCCGTGGCCGCTGCGTTTCGCGATGCCGGATACCGGGTCACCGGCTCGGATGCCAACGTCTACGATCCGATGAAATCCTTCCTCGAAGGAAAAGGAATCGAGATTCTCGACGGCTACAAAGCGGAGAATCTGCCCGACGAAGCCGATTTGTTCGTGATCGGAAACGCGCAGAGCCGGGGGAATCCGGAGGTGGAGGCGGTCTTGAGCGAAAAGCGGCATTTTGTTTCGATGCCGGAGTTGGTGAAGGAATGCGTGCTGCGCGGAAAGCGGAATTTAATCGTGTCCGGCACGCACGGGAAGACGACAACTTCCTCGCTACTCGCCTGGATCCTGGAATCGGCCGGCGAGAACCCGTCGTTCATGATCGGGGGCATCCCCGGAAATCTCGAACAGGGAGCACGATTCACCGAATCGGATTTTGTGGTGTTGGAGGGGGACGAGTACGACACAGCGTTTTTCGACAAGCGCTCGAAGTTTATTCATTACCTTCCGGAAATCGCGATCGTGAACAACATTGAGTTCGATCACGCGGACATTTACAACGACATCGACGAGATCAAAACCGCGTTCGGCAACATGGTGCGGATCATCCCGGAGAACGGCGTGGTATTGATGAACGGCGACGACGCCAATTGCCGCGACGTCTATGCGGCGCAAGGGCATTCGCCTGTGAAGTGGATCGGGTTTGGTGAAGATTGTCACACGCGGATTTCAAGCGTGGATTACCGGGCGGATGAGACGGAATTCGAGATCGAAGAGGAAACGTATGTGATGCCGTTGAACGGCGAATTCAATGTTCGCAACGGGGCCATGGCGGTTACGGCGGCCCGGGCGGCCGGAGTTTCGCCGGATGCGATTCGCGAGGCCCTGCTGGCTTTTGTCGGGGTGAAACGGCGCCAGGAAATTCGAGGGGTGACGGATCGGGGGATCACGGTGGTCGATGATTTCGGACATCACCCGACTGCGATTCGCGAGGCCCTCACCGGGATGCGGAAAAAATTCGAGGGCTCACGGCTGTGGGCCATTTTCGAGCCGCGATCCAACACGACGCGCCGGAATATTTTCCAGGAGGAACTGCCCGATGCGCTGGGTCATGCCGATGCGGTTTGCATCGCTGCGGTGGCAAATCCGGAAAAGGTGGCAATCGATCAGCGGCTCGACACGGACCGGGTTATGGCTGAACTCCGCGAGGACGGCAAACCGGCGTTTTACGAACCAAATGCGGACGCGATCGTCGAGCGGGTGAAAGCTGAGTCGAAAGATGGAGACGTGGTCATCGTTTTCAGCAACGGCGGATTCGACGGCATTCACGACAAGTTGCTGGAAGCGCTGTAAGCCGATTGCGGCGGATTTTTCCTGTCCTTTGTCCAAACGTTACGCCAAATTCCGCGCATGGCAGATCAGCAGACAGACTGGATCGGAAAGGCTCTCATCGTCGTGGGTGATGCGACGGAAACGGTGGACACGCTCTACCCGTTTTACCGGCTGCAGGAGGCGAAAATTCAGCCGGTTGTGATCGCCCCGGAAAACCGCGTTTACCAGATGGTGATGCACGAAGTTCGCCCCGGCTGGACGATCACGCGGGAGTGGGAAGGCTACCAGATCAAAGCGGATCTCGCCTTTTCCGAGGTCGACGAAACGGAGTATCTCGGCATTCTGTTCAGCGGCGGACGGGCACCGGAATACATCCGCTACGACGAAGATCTCGTCCGGATCACCCGCTACTTTTTCGAGCAGAACAAGCCGGTTGCCAGCGTGTGTCACGGTGTGGAAATCCCGGCGTACGCGGATTGCGTGCGCGGTCGGAAAATGGCGACGGTGGCGAAGTGCAAATTCGACCTGGAAGTGTGCGGCGGTGAATTTGTGGATGAGCCCTGCGTGATCGACGGGAATCTCGTTTCGGGGCGGACGTTCCATGACAACGGCCACTACGTCGGCCCGTGGATCCGCATGATGGAGGAGGCTGCCGCCGCGGCAGGCTCGTGAAAATGCGCCGACTGTTGCTGGCAATTTGTTTTCTGTGTTCGACGGGCCTTTCCGCCGAACGGCCGAATATCATTCTCATCATCTCCGACGATCAGGCCTGGTCGGATTTTGGTTTCCTCGGAAACCGGGAAGTCGAAACCCCGGTAATCGACCGGCTGGCCAGCATGGGGCTTCGGTTTGACCACGGATACGTGCCGAGCAGCGTGTGTCGACCGTCGCTGGTGACGATGCTGACCGGCCTGTATCCGCATCAGCATGGGATCTGGTTCAACCATCCGCCGCCCGGATTTTCCAGGTTGACGAAATCGCCGGAGATGACGAAGGCACGCTACGACGAACTTCGGGCACGGGCAGCGGGGAAAATTAAATCGCTGCCGACTCTGCCGCGGGAGTTGGGTAAGCTCGGCTATCGTTCCCTTCAAACAGGGAAGTACTGGGAGGGTCATTTTTCGAATGCCGGATTCACGGAAGGGATGACCCTCGCCGAGCCTTCGAACGCGAAGAACGGGAACAAAACTCTCGAGAGTGGTGCAGTGGTTGCCCACGGAAACGGCGATGCCGGGCTCGCGATCGGGCGGGAGACGATGGAGCCAATCTGGAAATTCATCGACGAGTCCCTGGGGCAAGAGAAACCGTTTTTCGTGTGGTATGCCCCGTTTCTGCCCCACACGCCGCATGATTCGCCGGAGCGTTTTTTCGATCTGTATCGCGATAAACCGAAGGTGAAGCCCCACGAGATTCCCTACTACGCGGCGATCTCGCAGTTCGATGAAACGGTCGGGCAAATCATCGATTTTGTGGAAGACCGAGAGATCGAGCGGGAAACGGTGTTCGTTTTTGTGACCGACAATGGCTTTCGCCCGCATCCCGAAAAACCGAACCAATACACAAAACACAGCAAGCGCTCGCCCTTTGAGGAAGGGATCCGGACACCGATCCTGATCCGCTGGACCGGGCAGATTCAGCCGGAGAGAATCAACCGGATGGTCAGTTCGATCGACTTGATGCCGACGCTTTTGAAACTGGCGGGCACGCCCGTTCCCGACGGATTGCCGGGACTGGATTTGCTCGATGAAATTCCGGAAGGTCGGGCGGTGTTCGGCGAAATTTATCCCGGCGATGCAACGACGCTGGATCGCCCCGAAAAAGATCTCGCCTACCGCTGGGTCGTGCATCGAAACTACAAGTTGATCATGCCGCACGGCAAAAATCCGTGGAATGGATACGTCGACAAACCGGTTGTTTTCGACATCGACAATGATGGAGAGGACCGTCCATTTCCGGTCGATGAAGACACGCGGTATCTCGTCGAAAAACTGAACGCCTGGTGGAATCCGGCGGTTGTGCGTTGAATCCGCCTCCGGCTTCTGCCACGATTCGGTATGAGCATTACCGAAGTGACAAATGTGGGCATGGGCAGCCGCCTGAAAGATTCCATCGGCGGCGTGTTTTTCGGGATCGTCCTGTGCGCGGTCTCCGTCGTTGGACTGTTTTGGAATGAAGGACGGGCGGTAAAGCGCTACCAGACACTGAAGCAGGGCCAGGAAATCGTGATCTCGGTCCCGGCAGATGCGGTTGATGCCGCGAACGAAGGCCAACTCGTTCACCTGACCGGCAATTCCAAGGTCGAGAGCGGTCCGCTGACGGACAGCCTGTTCGGCATCACGCAGGAAGGCGTCGTGAAACTGAAACGGCGGGTCGAGATGTACCAGTGGGTCGAGACAAAGAGGACGAAGGAAAAGGACCAGGTCGGCGGCGGGCAGCGAAAGGAAACGACCTATACCTATTCGAAGGAGTGGCGCGAAAAACCCGTTTCGTCGGACAATTTCAAGGAGAAAGCGGGACATCAAAATCCGGCTTCGATGCCGTTTCGCTCTGAAACGCAATCAGCCTCCACCGTGAAACTCGGTGACTTCCGTTTGTCTCCGTCCCTCGTTGGAAAACTGAACAAATCCGACCCAATTGCGATTGATTCCCTCGAAAGCGCGACCGACCCGACCGCCAAAAATGGAAAACTGCACGGAGGCGGAGTCTACATCGGGCAGAATCCCGCCAGCCCTCAGATCGGGGATATTCGGGTCGAATTTTCGGTCGTTCGCGAGGGCCCGGTCAGCCTGGTTGCGCAACAGGTCGGCGATTCCTTTGTGACGTATCAATTGGAGAAGGGCAGCATTGAATTACTGGCCGAGGCACCTAAATCCGCGGAGGAAATGTTCGCGGATGCCCACAGGAGCAACAAGATGCTGACCTGGGGACTGCGAGGCGGCGGTTTCGCAGTCCTGGCCGCCGGAATCGGACTCATCCTCAGGCCGCTTCGGGTTGTCGCGGGGGTTCTTCCGTTTCTCGGGCGGATGGTCGGAAGCGGGCTGGGGATCGCAGCGATGCTGTTGAGTGCCGTAATTTCTTTCGTTGTGATCGCCATCTCGTGGATTTTTCACCGGCCCGTAATCGGGATCATACTTCTCGTTCTCGCCGTCGCCCTGGTAGTTGTCCTCGTTCGGCGAAGTCGAAAAGCGGAGCCTGCATCGGCAGCACCAGCCGGGACACCGCCGCCAATGGATTTTTGAAAAAACGAATCAACAGGGTTGGTTTGGCGAACAGATTGACTCCGCTCATCGCTCCGTCTTTCTCCACTCCGTTCCGAATCTGTTGACTCGTAATCGAGGCCAATGCGGATCCTGAAGCGTCATTTCCTGAGCCTGAGTTTCCTGCTGCTGGCGGTTTCATTTCTGTTGGGCTGGTGGAACAGCAGCCGCTATGCGGAGCGGCACTTGCTCCATCTCGGCCCTGTCACCCTCGACATTTTTTCGTCCAATTCTCTGCTTCGCGTCAGCCTGGTGCGCGGAGGAATCGGTAACTTTAAAATCGCGACCCGCTATCGACAGCCCAACCCTAGAGGGAAAATGCAAATTCGACCGGGCGAGCCATCGTTTCGTTCGACCCCGCCCCACGTCTATGAGGTGACGATGGGGTTCTGGCACCCGACGTTCGTGTTTCTGCTGGCCGGTCTCGTTTCGGTGGTCTGGATCGAGGGCCGGTTCCGGAAACGGCTGCGCGGAACCGATTGAACCGGATTCAATCCCGCTTTTTGCCAAGCAGAAGCAACGCGGGCAGGACGAGCAAATCCGCGATTAGGGCCGCGAACAGTGTACCGATCCCGAGCCAGCTGAACAGGCGGACGGTAGGCAGTTCACTGACCTGAAGCAGGCTGAAGCCCGAGATCAGGATGGCGGTGGACGTGATCAGGGCGGCGCCGACCGTGCGGGTGGATTCGCGCGTTGCGCTAACCGGGTCGAGCCCTTTGTTGCGGTTTTTCCGGTAGGCGAAAAGAAAGTGAATGGTGTCGTCGACGGCGACACCGAGACAAATCGTGAGGGTAATCGCGCTAATGTACTGCAGGGGTTTTCCAGCCACAACGAGGGCCGCGCCGGTGATGGCGATGGGAAACAGGTTGGGGATGAGGCAACGAAATCCGATGGACTTGGATCGCAGGGCGAGACCGATGATGATGAAAATAAAGGTGGCGGCAAAAAAGAGACTGATACCGATTTCGCTGATCATAGACCGGCTCGTGAGTATGGATTCGGCGGTGACACCGGCTGTGCTGACGCTGAATCCCGGAAAATCGGCCTCGATTTTTTCAAGGCGACTATCGATTTCCCGGATCGCCGGGGCGAGGGCCCGCGCGCCGAGGTCGGGGAGGGGAGCAGTCACCAGCGAGGCGCCGGATTCCCGGTGATAGAGCGGAGCGAGCGAGCCTTCCGGGGCATCTTCAAGAAGCGTTTCGAAGGCGCCTGGTTGGCCATCCTTTCTGAGCCCCTTCAGAATCGTGATGAGGGAAAAGGGTTCACCGGAATGGCCGGATTCGCGGAGTTCCTGCTCAACGCGCGCGAGCACGGGCAGAATTTCTGAAGGCGATCCGGCATTTTCCTGGGGAATAGGATCGATCAGGATATGGAGCGGTTGGGAGCCGCCGAAATCGCGATCAATCGTAGCGATGGCCTGCCATTCGACGGTGTCGCGGTCGAAATTTTCGCGGTAGCGGTAGTCGGAATCGAGCTGGGTGCAGAGAAGCCCGGCCGCGATGGTGGCGGCAATCCCGGCGAGGGAAACGGTGACCGGGCGGGAGGCGACGGCCCCGGCGATCCGGGTGAAACCGGTCCAGTTGGCGAGGTCGCGGGATTGGTTTTTCGGCAGGATATGATCGCCGAGCCAGGTGCTGGCGAGCAGCGGGATGAACGTGACGACGGCGACAAATGCCAACAGCGTGCCGCTGGCGCAACCGATTCCGAATTCGGCGACCATGTTGTTGCTGGACAGGCCGAGCGAGGCAAAAGCGATCGCAGTGGTGATCGAGGTGAGCAGGCAGGCGGGGCCGACTTCGGCGAGACCCGCGGCGGCCGCATCGGGATTCGATTTTCCCGCCGCTTTGTGCCGGCGGATTCCATAAATCAGGTGCACAGAATCGGTCAGCGAGATGATCATAACCAGGACGCTGATCATGTTGTTCATCGGGTTGATGGCGTATCCGTACAGACCAAGGGCACCGAAACTCCAGGCCGAAGCAAGTGCAGGAACCGGGAAGGTGATCGCGAGGGTTCCCCAGCGGCGGGACACGAGCCATCCGATTACGGTGCCGATCACCAGCCCCCCGAGAGAAAAAATGATCTGCTCTTTTTTGCTTTGATTCACGACATAGGTCCGCAGAACCGGCATGCCGGTGACGGAGACTTTCAGTCCGGCGTTTTCGGCGAGGGTTTCACCGTGCATCTGGATATCGCGGACGATCGGACCGAGCTGCCGGGCCTGCGTGCGATCGGGGAGGGGATCAACGAGGAACAGAAGGCTTTTCGCATTGGGACTGAGCAAAACGCTCCGAACCGCCGGGTGCTTCAGGGCTTCGTCCCGTGCCTTTGAAAAGGCTTCCGGTTTCGCGTCGAAAGCGGGCATGAGCGGCGGGAAATAGCCTTCCTCCGTTTCGGTTTGGGACCGCGCATCGAAAATCGTGCCGATCCGCTCCACGCCTTCGGTTTCCCGCAGGGAAAAATCGAATTCGCGAAGGTGCCCGACCGTTTCCGGTTCGAAAAAATCACCGCCTTCCCGCGTCTGAACCAGGATCAGAAAGGTGTTGTCGGACAGCGGGAAGCGGTCGATCAGCTTCGCTTCCTTGTCGTCCCGTGGCCGGAATGCTTTCCGGAGATCGTCGTCAAAGCTGACCCGCGAAAGGCCGATCCCCGCGATGGTCGAAACCACGAAGAAAATCAACCAGGCAATGAGCCGGTTCTGGACGAGTCGCCGCGCGAAAGCTTCGGTCATGAGTTACCATATTCATACGCCGCCTCCCACGATTTGGTCCATGGTTTCCAGCGAATTCGCCGGGTGAAAAAAGAGAGGTTGTGGGGAAAAGTGGGGCGCGGGAGTTGTTTGCGGAGATCGTCTCCTGAAAGGTCCGGCTTCGCAAGAGCAAGGGAGAGCCCTTTTTCGCCTCGCTGCATCGCCCAAATGTGGTTTTGGGCAAAGACGGGACGGAATAGGAACGACAGCCGGCGGATCAGCGGATGGCGGGCCCGAATCTTCCACTCGGAGTCCATCCTGGTGCCCGAATTTTTCGTGTTGTTCAATCGCAAGAATCCCTCGCCCATGAATGCACCCGCGGCCTCGATTTTTATCTCGAAAGGGGATTCGACCGCGGTGATGCGGGTGAGGAATTGAATCGAATAAGGAAGAAAACCGGATACGAGATACCGGAAGGTCGTGCCAGTGCCGACAGGATTCTCCGAATCAAGTCGCTCGGTTCGGAGCAAGACGGACTGCCACCATTCTGCCTGGCGTTCGTAGTTTTGAAGCAATCCGGCAACAGATTCCAGCGAGGCATCAACAACCCAGTGCGATATGAAGTGGTAGTCACTGGAGGGCTGCCTCTGCAGTCGTGGCTGAAGGGGTTGATCGGTGCGGAGAGTAAGGCAGCGGCCTGTCAGGTTACCGGGTTGCAAATTTTGTCTCGTCGACATTCTGATTCAGGGTCCCTCCGTCAGATTCGGAGGAAAGTTTGCGGCAGCGGGTTACCATGAGGCAAGGGAATTTTCTTGATCCCCGAATAGAAGATTTCAGACTGGAAGCCGGAGAGAAAGAGATGAAGACACTGTTTCGGAAAACTATGTGGGGGTTGGCTCTCCTTTTGCTCCATACCGGCTGTAGTGTCACGCAACGAACTGGCGGTAAATCAGCCATTGCGTCGAAAGACGAGTCGTTTCTGAATTTTCATCTTTACGATGGCGGAGGCGGGATGGTGCTTCCGCCAAAAGTAGCAAAGCGAATCCGGTTTGCTGAATCATCAGAGCGGGTCTTCGAGCCTGTGATGCACCGGTTCCTCGACAAACAACTGGGCATTCCGGTGGTTGATGGCCGAATGACCGGGATTTTGCCAGTTCAGGCGACGGACGGCCAGGAGGTCTATACGTTTGGGTGCGCCGTTTGCCATTCGGGAAAGGCGGCTGGAGTTTTTGTTCCCGGTCTCGGCAACAAGACCTTCGACACCTCGAAGGGAGGCAAAATGCTCCGGCATTTTGTCGGGACTCATCCGGATTCGACACCGTCTGGAACCAACGGGCAGGAATTTTCCCATACAATCGGGTCCCGAAAGAACGGGAACCAGGTCCGTGGTACAGTTGATGATGTTCTGGTTTTTGACAAGTTTCTGCCCGACCGGGAAGAGCGGGATTTCGCGCCCAACCTCGTCAAGATTCCTGCTGTGTGGGATTTTGAATCGAAAATGAAGACCGGGCTGTTTTGCGACGGACTCGGAAATGGGTTGGGCTGGTTTGGTGCCGTTCCATGGGCAGCCGGTCAATCCACGGAATCCCTCCGGCGGAACCGGGAACGACTTGAAGAGGCGAGAGATTTGTTCTTTCGATTCGAGCCGCCGCCCTATCCATTTGAGATTGATCGGGCCCGAACAGAATTCGGGCAGCAGGTTTTCTCCGAAAACTGTATGCGATGCCACGGCACGTATCCGGGATCAGAGCCTCCGAATTTCGTTCCGGTTCGGGTCGTCAAAACGGACGATACCCGCCTGCAGTTAATCCCCGGGCTGGGCGACGCCATTGATCACGGCCCAACCCGGGATCTCATGCAGCGGAACATTCACGACGAACCCGGCTACATCGCTCCACGCCTCCGGGGCATCTGGTCCCGATTCCCCTATCTGCACAACGGCTCCGTTCCCAGCCTGGCCGCGTTGCTGACTCCTCCGGATGACCGTCCCGTTCGCTTCTCCGTGCGCAATGCCGGTGAAGCGCACCGCTTCGACCCGGTTGCCGTCGGACTCACAGAGAAAAAAATCATCGTGTCGGGCCCCGGCAACCGTAATCTTTACGATACCCGAATGACCGGCCAGTCAAACGAAGGACACGCTTTCGGCACCCGGCTGTCGCAGGATGAAAAAACGGCTCTTATCGAATATCTGAAAACGCTCTGACGTCCGCCCCTTATGAAATCGAACCCGCCTTTCCGTCTGCTATGCCTGCTCGCTGTCGTCCTGATTCCGGTGGAAGCCGGCGCGCAAAACAAGCGCAAGACGATCAAGGAAATCCGGGAGAAAGCCGAGCCCGGACCGAATCACGCCCTGCTGGATCCCTGCGTGGGCGAATGGAAAGTACGGATGCAATACCGGCTCAAGCCGGATTCCAATCCCGAAACCGCGGTCGGCAAAGCGGAGATTCGGTGGATCCTCGGGAAACGGTTTCTCGAGCAAACGATCGAAGGAAAAGGAGCTGCCGGTTCGCTCGAAGGTATTGGATTGATCGGGTACGACAACATCCGGAAAAAATACACCGCCACCTGGATCAACACGATGAGCACCGGCCAGATGCGCGCAACCGGAGCCGTCGCCGGCGACCGCCGCACCTTCCAGTTCAAAGCCACCGCTACAGATCCAATCGACGGGAAAGAGAAACAATTCGATATGGTGTTCCGCATCGTCGATGCCAACACGCTGCAGTATCTGGTTTATGCCCCGAATCCAGACGGCGGCGATCGCATCACGATGATGAACATCGGGTACCAGCGAAAATAAAAGTTTTCGAATCAACAGGATTGCTTCGAACGTGAATTGGCACCGGTAAAATCAGACCGCGATTTGATCGTTTTTGAATGATTGATCCCTCTGAAAAATCCGGAGGAACGAGATTTTCCTTGCCGAGCGGGCGGGAAATTTGATAGGCATTTAGTTTTCTGCGGGAGGTGCGGCCATTCTGGTTGCCTTCGAATTAACCGCACCCCCCAACAGAGAGTAAAAGGAGGAGGCCCCGGCGCTGTGAATTCAGCGCCGGGGTTTTTTACTGTGCCAAGGGTTGTTTCGAAGGGCGAATCTGTGACAACTCTCCGGGATTTGTTTCAAAGCGAAACTTCCCGCCGCTCAGCGATCGATTGCGCCGCTCCCTCAATGATTCGCTGGCAAACAATTGCATCGTCAATTGTGGACGGCGCAGGGCGGCCCGTTTGCATGCAGTCGACGAAATCGGCCACCTCGTTCCGGATGTGATGCTCGTAGGCCGACCAGGTGTGGGAATGCACCACGCCGGGCTTGTTCTCGACCCAGTCGCGATAGCTGAAACGCGTCGCTCCGTCGGTGCCGATCACCTTGATCAAAAACGTCCACGGATCCGCCGAGTGATCGTCCGCCGCGAAATCCGCACAGAAATGGGCCAG
>JABDJT010000257.1 GCA_013003335.1 Verrucomicrobiales bacterium
AGGCGCAGTTTGGAAAAAAATGAATCCGGCCCGAATTTTCCTGCCGCTTTTCGCGGCCGCTTCGCTCACATCGGCGGTAGCGGACGATCGCCCGAATATTCTTTTCATCCTTGCCGATGACCTGGGGTGGCGCGATTTGGCGTGCTACGGAAACAAATTTTACGAAACACCCAATCTCGATCGTCTGAGCGAGGAAGGAATGCGATTCACGCAGGCTTACGCACCCGCACCGATCTGCTCGGCTTCGCGTGCCGCGTTCCTGACAGGAAAAACGCCGGCCCGGCTCGGCTTTGAATTTGTCACGAAAAATGA
The DNA here is from genome assembly GCA_013003335.1 of Verrucomicrobiales bacterium. Lineage (GTDB taxonomy): Bacteria > Verrucomicrobiota > Verrucomicrobiia > Verrucomicrobiales > DEV007 > JABDJT01. The sequence continues at coordinate 313 of JABDJT010000257.1, forward strand.
GCCGGGATTTCAGCCGGTTGACGCGTCGCTACGGGCGCCGGCCTTCACGCTGAATTTGTCGACAGAGGAAAAAACGATCGCCGAAGTGTTGGCGGAAGCCGGATACGAAACAGCATTTTTTGGGAAGTGGCACTTGAACCGGCATCACGGCCGTTATCTTGGCTGGAGCCCGACACACGGCCCGCCCGCGCAGGGATTCCTGCACGCGACGGAAGATTTTGGCAGTCATCCGTATTCGTATTGGAACAAAAAAGAGCAGCGCAAATTTTCTCCGAAAATCGAACACGCCATGCTGCCGGAGGACGGCATGACTGGACACGCGATTCGTTTTTTGCGGGGAAAACATGAGCGCCCGTTTTTCCTGATGGTTTCGCATTTTTGGGTTCACACGCCGGTCCACACCCGGGCGAAATGGCTGCACGACCGCGTGTTGAAACGGATTCCCGATACCCATCCCCGGCGCGGCGAGCTGGCGCAGTACGGTGCGATGGTCGAGACGCTCGATCATCACGTCGGCGAGCTGCTGGCAGCGTTGAAGGCGGCCGGTCTTGAGAAAAACACGCTGGTTGTTTTTACATCCGACAACGGCGGCCACCCCGAATATTTCGGCAACGCGCCGCTGCGGGGATCGAAGTGGAACTTGTACGAGGGCGGGATTCGCGTGCCGTTTTTGGTGCGGCTGTCAGCCGTTATTCCGCCAGGAACGATCTGCGAAACCCCGGTGGCTGGAGTCGATTTGCTGCCGACCTTTGCGGAAGTGGCGGAAGCAGCGGAAGCAGACTTGCCTTCTGATCTCGATGGAAAATCGATCCTGCCATTGCTGCAGAAGCCGGATGCGGAATTTTCGGAGCGGGACCTCTTTTGGCATTTTCCCTACTATCACCCCGAGGGAAAGAAATACGACGATGCGCCGGAGAAGATCGGTATCGACGATGGATTTACCTCGAAAACGAAACCAAATTCGGTAATCCGCTCGGGCCCCTGGAAGCTGATTCGGTTCTACGAATCGGGGGTCGGTGACGAGTTGTATCACCTGCCTGCCGATTTGTCCGAGCAGAAAAACCGGGCGGCGAGTGAGCCTGAAATTTTCGGGAAATTACGCGGGCGGCTGGATGCGTATCTGAATCAATGCGGGGCACGAATGCCGGTGCCGAATCCGGCTTGGCAGAAAAACGACTGAACAGGGTCTGATTGACGAGTCGACCCTGTTGCTTCGTTTTCTCGATTATTCGATCACTGTCCCGTCCGTAATCTCCGGCGTTTCTTCCTGGGACTCCCACGCAGTAACGAAGCGTTCTTCGGTGTCGGCAAAGAGAGGGGAAATTTCAAACTGGATACCGGGCAACCCGGTTTCGTCTGTGTCGAGGTCGACGCCCGCGGCGTTAACACATCGGGCAAACTGGCGCAACTGGTCGTCGGCACTGGTTTGGAGGGAATCGCTGCCCTCGGCATTTTTCACGGGCGAAAAATCATCTTCCCGCGCGGTTTCGATAATGACGGGATTTTCGGCGAAGGGAAGGGCGTCGAACACAAACATTTCGAATTTGTTGGCGTTCGGATCAGCCGGTTCAACCAGGTTTCCGTCATCGCCAATGTGCGCGACTTTTTTCCGGGCGCGATGAAAGGGGAGGGCAAGAGCCGGATCGGTATTCGTGCCGAGCCGGCGAACGAGTTCGCGGGAGAAAATGTGAATCGCGATGCTGCCTCCGCGAAATCGAAGATCGCCATTTGGATCGCGCTCATTGGTGAGGCGTTCGGGCATATCGCTGTATTCGATGACCACGGCTTGTCCGTCTTTTTCACAAAACACGCCAACTTTCTCCGCCGCGTCGCGTTTGGGAAGGGCTTTGCTGGAAAGTTCGCTGTCGTTCAGAAGGTGAAAGCCGATAAATTCAGGATCAATGCAGCGCACCAACGGGTTGTCGACCTGGAAGTAGCTGATGGTATCGATCCCAACTGCGTTCATTTTCGAAATGGATTCGGAGCGCACCAGCGCCCGGAGAGACCCGCCATGGCCGTCCGGGCTGAGAGCAATTTCCCCTTTTCCGGCGAGAAGAATTTTGCCTTGGTCGTCAATCGCAGGCATCAGGCCCTGTGAGAAAAAGTGAACGCGCTCCGCCTCGAGGCCGAAAAACTCGTGCTGCTCGAAAAAGGAGACGGTGTCCCCGTGATTGATCACAGAGGTCATAATGAACCATGGGATCGGTTTTCCGAATACGCGGCTGGCAGCGAGAATTTTCTCCGCGAAAACCTGGAAGAGAGATTTTCCGGTCACAGGGGTGACAGGGAAAGTCCCTTTCGGGCCGTCAAATCCGAGCCGGGTTCCCTGTCCGCCGGCAACGGTGAAAGCTGCGACGCGTCCGGCCCGGAGGGCAGCTTCGCCGGTTTCGCGGGCAGTCTGCCAGAGAGCGGGATCGCCGTTGTTTTTTGGAAGCGGGGTGAACGGCGCAGGGGAAAGCTGATCCGCGAGGGATTCATTTCCAGAATCGCCGCTGGTTGTTTGAACGAGGTTTTCGAATAACCGGGTGACTTCGGTGAGATCGATTTCGGCAGCCTGCCGGTCGAGAAGGTCCTTCTGTTCCGGAGTAAGATCGTCGTAAAATTGGAAAACCTGGCCCTGGCCATGCTCCGTGAAACGGTCGCGCTGTTCGCTCATGGAGGCAGTGTAGTCGAAGCCACGGGGAAGGCAAAACCGCGGTTTGTCAGATTCTTTACGATTCCGAATTAGTTTGACGATTCGGGAGCGAATCGATAGCCTGAAGCTGAAAAGACTCGCTGAAACCCCGTTACTTCTAAAAATTTAAAAAAGATTGCGTTATTTTTTGAAATAAGCTAATATTTAGGACTTCTTAACAAAAATTTTTGTCATGTCCTTTCGAAACATCGCGTGGATTTGTGTGGCCTCGATCACTCTGGGTGGTACGGCTGCGATGTTGGATATCCAGTTTTTTGACGGAAACGCCGGGGCGTCTCTGATGGGGAAGGTGGACTCGCGAGAGGCTGAGGTTCGCCAGATCGATTTCAGTTCACGGAAGCCGGAGGGTTTTTCGGATCTGCCCGGGGATGATCAGGTGAAACTGCGTGAGCAGGTCGAATTGATCCAGGAATTGCTCGATCGCAGGGTCGGGTCAAACTAAGCCCGCGCTTGAATCGCTGCGATTTCTGTCCCACACTGGGGTATGAAAGCGCGGCAGGGGTTTCGAATTTTCCGGGTGGGATTGGCGGTTTCAGTGTTCCTGGTTGCTTCGCACAGCGTTTTTGCACAAAACACAGTTCGCCGCGAAATTCCGGTGGGTCACATTCCGCTGAAACTGATCAAGCCGGCCGTTGAGGGTGCGCTTTCGCCGCAAGGACGCTTCGTGAATCTGCCGGCCAACGGGACGGTTCTCGTGATTGATGTGCCGGAAAACATCCCGAAGGTGCAGGCCGCGATTGCGAACATCAAGGCTCCCAAACCGAACGTCGCGCTCGATTTTGCATTCAAAACCGGAATTGCCGGGGGCTTATCGAAAGCGCGTCCGGTTGAACTGGGCAGTTTTCCGTTCCCGCGGAATTTTCAACCCACGAGAATTATCCCGGCCGGCCCGAACAATTTTATCGTGATCCCGGCACACCCGACCAATTTTACGCGGCGAAATGTCGGCACGACGCTGGAGACCAATCCGACGGTGAATCCGGATGGTTCCATCTCGCTTGATATCAACGCGACCCACACCGAATTCGAAGGCTTCATCAATTATGGCTCGGCGATTCTTGCTTCCGGCGGAGTAGGCACGGTGCCGGTTGCGCAGATTGGGAATCCGCAGTTTTTCCGCCCGTTTTTGAACACCGGGAAAATTCTCGTGCCCGTATTCAGCACGACCCGGATCACCACCCAGGTGCTGGTGAAACCGTCGGTCGGCCCGGGTAAAATCCGAGTCGATATGATTCCGCAGCTGAAAGTCGAAGCGGCGGAAGAAGGTGCCGAAGACCAGGTTGTGACGCTCCAAAAATTCCGGACCCAAGTGGATGTGAAAAACAACGGAATCTCGAAATTGAGCGGCTTCAAAGGGGCGTCCGGGGCGTTCAACCGCAATTTCATGGGCGGAAATGACGAACAGGAGGGGACCAGCGCGTTGGTGATCAAGGCCCGGATTTTTCACGGGGAATTTGAGGAAAAGAAGCCGGGCGAAGAGCCGAAGGAGAGCGAAGCTAAAACGCCGGAGGAGCCGGCTCCGGCAGCTTCCGCGTCACGTGACGGCACCAACTGACGTAGTCTTCATAAACCGGCCAGGTTTGCGCAAGGCTCGCGGCCGGGCGGTAGATTGCCGAAATCCGGTCAATATCATCGTTGGATTTCACATCGATCACTCCGTTTCCCATGAGATAGAACAGGGCCAGGGGCGAGGCGAGATACAGCACAATGGCAATCACCGGAATCGCCAGCCAGATCAGGGTTTGCCGCAGACGGTGCTGCCATTTCTTCCGCGGTGGATCCATCAGCGAAAGGTAACATGCAAAAATCGAATCAACAGGGTTGGTTCGCTAAACGTACCCTGTTGGATCGTAAACCGGTGAATGGGTTCGGTTACGATTTCACATCACGGCGTTCGAAAACCACCCAACCAATGATGAAGCCGGTGAGACCGATTCCAACGAGCCAGATGGCTGATTCGACGAGTTTTGCCCAGGGGATCTCCTGCTGCAAGATGAGAAGCCACGCTTCCATCCGGGAGGTGATGAACAGGTGCTGATAGGGCTCGAACGCTTCGAGCGGAATGCTCGCGAAAATGAAGTCAGCCGTGATAAAGGCGATGGTGATGATCGTGGCGGCCGCCGGTTTGATTTTGAAACAACCCAGCATGAAGGCGATACCGGTGATGGGCAAAAACAGCAAGGAAAATCCGGTGATGGCCGCGAAGTAGCGCCGGATTCCCTCCCACCAATCGTAAATGCCGAGTGGTTGGAGCGCAAAAAACCGGGGATCCCAGGCAAAAAATCCGCCGCCCCAGCCCCGTTCGAGAATGCCGACAATCAACGCCGTCAGTCCGACAAACCAAAACAGGACGGTGGTGTAAATCTGGCAGGCAAGAAATTTGATGGCCAGAAGTCGCAGCCGGGAAATTGGTCGTGCAAGAAGGAGCCGCAGATTTCCGTCTTCGGTTTCCTTCGCGACAATATCGCCGGATACGAGAGCAACGAACGTGGCCCCGAGCAACATCACGGTGAAAAAGACCATCAGGAACGCAATGGTGATCCCGGAGAAGTACGATTCCGCCCCGGCGAGGCGTTCGGTGAACTGGATCATGCCTTCTTTCGCCTTCTCGAGAGTCAGCATGCGCCAGAACAACAGTTCGACGGCGAGGAAAATCCCGAAGCCGATGTAGGTGCGTTTCCGGGCAAACATGCGGAACAATTCCCATCCCAGTTGTGCGAAAAACAGCCTCATGATTCCTCCCCCCCTTTCTTGCGGCTCAGGTCCATGTAAAACCGCTCCAGCGATTGTTCTTCCCGCACGAATTGCTTCAGGCGCACCCCGGCTTTCACCAACGTATCCAGAACGTCGGCGGTGTCGGTTTCAAGGGGGACGCTGAGTAGATCATCCCGCAACTTTTTCCCGCCGAATCCGGTCTCCGTGATTTCGAGCGCTTTTTGAAAATCGTCTGTTTCCAGGCGAATCACAATCCCATCGTCGGCCAGTCCGCGGCTGCTGCCTTCGTAAACGCGGCGACCACCTTTCAGAATGGCGACTCGGTCACACACCTGTTCGACCTCCGAGAGCAGGTGGGAACTGAGCAGGATCGTAACCCCGAACTGATCCCGCAATTCGAACAGTTGATCGCGAAATTCGACGATTCCTTCCGGGTCCAGCCCGTCGGTGGGTTCGTCGAGAATCAGGATTTCCGGGCCCGGCAGCATGGCCTGAGCGAGTGCGAGACGTTGCCGCATTCCGTGGCTGTAGGTGTCGACTTTGTCGTGAATCCGGTCCCGCAGTCCCACCCATTCGACGACTTCGAGCAGTCGCGATTTTTCGACGCCACCGGAAAAAGCGGTCAGGACTTTCAGGTTCCGCCAGCCGGTCAGGTATCCGTAAAACGCGGGTGCTTCAAAAATCGCCCCGACTTTGCGGAGCGCACCGCAGCGGTCCTCCCGAATCGAAACGTTGCCGATGGAAACGTCTCCTGAATCCGGGTAGACCATTCCCAGCATGATTCCCAAAGCCGTGCTTTTTCCCGCTCCGTTGTGACCGAGCAGGCCGTAGATTTCGCCCTTCTCAACTGAGAAACTGACCTCGTCGAGCGCCTTCGGGGCGTTGCGGGAAAAGGTTTTCGACAGCTCGGAAACGTTCAGCATCGGGACGAAAATTCGGTCGGAGTTACTGGTTCACGATGAACTGCAGTTCCTTGTACACGTGTCCGTCCGCATAGAGAATATTCACCTCGTGCCCGACGTGTTTGTGAAAATTCTCTTTGTCTGAAATCAGGGGAATACCCGCCTCGTTGTTGGAAAGGCCGAGCAGATTCATTTTCCCGATTCGCTGTCCGTTCACGAGGCTGTTCCAGAAATAGCTGGATCCGGTTCGCTCGAAATGGCCCTCGTGGTCTGCCGGACATTGAAACACGAACTCGTCGCGGACGTAGTCGGTTAGCATTGTTTCCATCACCGGCACGTCATCCTCTTTCGATTCCCGACCCGGCTGCCAGTCCGGGAATTTCATACCGTGATCCCCCATGTAGGCGTTGACTGCGACGCCGAGCTGGCGGAGTTGCTGCCCGCAAACGGTGGCTCTCGCCTGATTTTTGATCCGCTTCGCCATTGGAATAAGCAGCGCCGAAATCACGGCCAGGATCGCGACGACAGTGAGGATTTCCAGCAAAGTGAAGCCAGATCGAAATCGGGATTTTTCAGGGAAGTATTTCATCGATCATTTTTCCGGTCACCGCGTCCCCGAACTCCGATCCCGACGTTGCGCTGCATTTCCTCAAGCAACGGCGCGAGATCCAGTTTTGTTTCGGCCGATGCCTTCTGATAGTAGGCCCGCAAGCCCTCGTTAACGATCTTGTCCGCCAGCTCCGGATCCTCGTCCAGCATTCTCTGTCGCGCGTCTTCGTTATCGCCGCGCCGTTCCATGTCCCGCAGCGTTCGTTCCACGATTCGTTTTCGGTCCTCCGGATCCATGTCATTGAAAACCGCCATCATTTGATCAAACGCCCGCCCCATCCGTTTTTCCATGAAATACCACTGCTCCTCCTCCGTCATATCATCCAAAAAAAGGTCGCGGCGGCGATTTTCCGTCCTCTCTCCGGGATCGACCAGTTGAGTCAGTTCATCCGGTTCGAGTTGGTTCAGCATGTCAGCCAGATCGCCGATCAGCCGTTTTCGCTCTTCCGGGTCTTCGATTTCGGAAAGCGGGTTCCCCTCGACAAACGTTTTCACCTTTTCCGGCGAGGGCCGCATGCCGTTGGCAATTTTCATAACGCCCCAAACC
>JABDJT010000515.1 GCA_013003335.1 Verrucomicrobiales bacterium
GGTCAAAAGCGGGTTTCCCTCTTCGTTTGTCTGAAAAGCCAGCGGATGCACCCAGCAGGTGAACGGCTTGTAAAACCACGGCTGCTTCCCCTCCTCAACGGCGAGCGCTTGCAGGGCGCAACGTGCATCCGGCAGCAAAAAAACGCAGTTGGTCTCCGGGAAATGTGAGGGGTAACCTTTTACCCGTTCACGCATCGGAGCCGGACGCGTCGCCGTTTTTGGACCGGAAGCCAGGCCCCGCCAGTTTCCATAAATCACCGTCTTGCCCGGTAAATCAGCTGCCCCGACTGCCTTTAGTTTTTCCGGATCCACGTTTTGGACGACTTCTGCTTCCTCACCGGAAAGATAGACACCGTCGTGGCAGCAGGTCCCGCGGCAATCAGCCAGATCACAGGCTTTCAAGGGCAACATAAACGCTTCAAAATCGATCACGGTTTCGCGAACCAATTGCGCGATGCGTTCGGTTTCTTTGGGGAAAGCGTTCACGAAATTCGTCCTTCACGCGCACGCCGTAAACGTGTCGTCTTTCGCCTGTGGACCGGGAGTGTGGAGGGCTTCTCCGTTGGCTGCGAGGTGATTTAGCGCGTGAAACACGGCTTCGACATCGGATTCGCCAATCGCTTCCGCCACCGTCTTCGCATTCGATTCTGTGCAGTCCCCGGTAAGAAAACCGCGCACTTTTTCGACGATGTCGAGAAACGATCCGGCGGCCTTCTTCCCGGCCTCGACTCCCGGCTGATGATAGGCATTGATGTTTACCAGGCTCGCGTAAAACGAAACAGCCCGTTCGTACAGCGCGATCAGCGCCCCCAGGGTATAGGCATTCAGCTCCTGGAACGTCAGCGTGATCGATTCGCGGCCTTTCTCGAACAGGGCACTGCGAGTCCCACGCAGGAAGCCCTGCAAATAGTCGCCTGTCAGTGACCCCCGGTCGTCCACGATGATTGATTTGCCCGGCTCCCGAAGCCGCTGGATTTCGATGAACGTGGCAAAAAAATTATGCAGGCCGTCCCGCAATTGCTGAATGTAGGCATGTTGGTCAGTGGAGCCTTTGTTCCCGTATACCGCAATTCCCTGCTCAGCTTTCTCCTCGTTCCCCCGCTCGTATTCTTTCCCGAGCGATTCCATCACGAGTTGCTGCAGGTATTTGCTCATCAGTTCCAGCCGGTCGCAATAGGGAATGATCACCATATCCTTTTTCCCTTTTCCACCGCCGGCGTAGTGCCACATCAGGGCCAGCAACATCGAGGCGTTCTCCTCCACCTCTTCAGACCGCGTGCGGCTGTCCATCGTGCCTGCCCCTCTCAGAAACGCCTCGATATCCAGCCCGGTCAGTGCGGCCGGCAGCAACCCGACCGCGCTCATCACGGAAGTCCGACCCCCGATCCAGTCCGTCATCGGAAAGCGGGTGATCCAGCCGTTTTCGATCGCGTGCCTGTCAAGCGCACTGCCTTCGCCTGTCACTGCAACGGCTTGCTTTGAAAAATCGACTCCGGCATCAGCGAACCGTTTTTCTGCCTCCAGCATGCCATTTCTGGTTTCTGCCGTGCCGCCGGATTTCGAGGTCACCACCACCAGCGTTTCCGCGATTCCGTCACCGATCGTATCGAAGGTGCGATCAATTCCGTTCGGGTCTGTGTTATCGAGAAAATGGAGACTGACCGGTGCGTTCGCCGGCAACAGGGCATCGGCAACCAATTGCGGACCGAGGGCCGAGCCACCGATCCCGATCAGCAGCACGTGGCGGAAGGAATTGTCGTTCGTGGCGCGATGTTTTCCGGAGAGAATATCCTGGGAAAATTTCACCACATCGGCTTTCACCTTCTCTATCCACTCCGCGTACACCGGCGGGGCCAACTCGGAATTCCGCAACCAGTAATGACCGACTTGTCTCCCCTGCTCCCCCTCATCATTCTTTTCGTCCGGATTCGCGATTTCACCCTTCTCCAACTCACGCATGTCGAAAAACGCCTGCTCAATCTCCGGCTGCAGCGACGCGAAAAAACCGTTGTCGTAACCCATCCGGCTTGTATCGATGGAAAATCCAAGCTCCGGGTAACGGAGGAGGCGTTCGTTGTAATTGTCCCAGTTCGTCGGCATATCGGCGTTTTATGTTCGACACTTCCAGCCGTTTCGCAAAAGAATTAGCCATGAAAAATCTGATTCCCATCCTAACCCTCCTGACCGTCGCGCTCGCGCCGGTTTTTTCCCTTACAGCGGATGAAAAAGGACCCTTCCGGCACGTGGTGTGCTTCAAATTCAAGGACGGAACCTCCGATGCCGAAGTGAAAGAAATCGAAACCGCCTTCGCCACGCTGGCGGACAAGATTGACACGATCACCGATTTCGAATGGGGAACCTCCGAAAATATCGAACCCCTCAACGATGAATTTACCCACTGTTTCCTCGTTTCTTTCAAAGACAAAAAGGGACTGGAAGTTTACCTCCCCCACCCCGACCACAAAAAATTTGTCGAATTGTTGAAACCGAAGCTGGACAAGGTCTTCGTTTTTGATTACACCGCGCGCTGACCACTCTCAACGAGTCAACAGGGTACGTTCACCAAACCAACCCTGTTGGCTCGTTTTCTTTTTCCCGGCACGGGTTTACCCGAATTTCTCTTCGGAAGCGCGTGTCGATATGTCAGGATTGTAAAAATGCCGTCGCGGATGAAATGGGTCTTGAACCCGAAACCGGATCCGGCGCTTGTGAAGGCGCTGTCAACGGAGTTCGGTGTGGCCGAATCTGTCACCGCTCTGGCCATCCAGAGAGGATTCGACTCGCGGGAATCGCTCTCCCATTTTTTCTACCCCCGCCTCAAAGATATTTCCGATCCGTTTTCCCTTCCGGGCATGCAGGCTGCCGTGGACCGGGTGCTTCAGGCCGTTCAAAAGAAAGAAAAAATCGCTCTCTACGGCGATTATGACGTTGATGGCGTCACTTCGATTGCCCTTTTGAATCACATCCTCTCCCAGTACGGCCTGCCGTTAACTCGCTTCCTGCCAGCCCGATTGGAAGAAGGCTATGGCCTCAGCCGGGAGGGAATCGAGCGGGCCATCATGGACGGCGACCCTTCGTTGTTGATCGCAGCCGACTGCGGAACCAATTCCCGCGACGAAGCGGAAATGCTGCGCAAACTGGGCGTCGATCTCATCGTGCTGGATCACCACGAACCATCGCCGGATGGCATCGCTGATTGCGTATCAGTCGTGAATCCGAAGCTCGGCGACGATTTTCACTATCTCTGCACCGCGGGGGTCGTATTCAAATTCGGACACGCCCTTTTGAAACAATGCCCTGTCCCCGGATTTGATTTGCGGGACTACCTCGACCTTGTCGCTCTGGGAACGGTGGCGGACATCGTCCCACTCGTCGATGAGAACCGGATTTTCGTGCGACGGGGATTGCAGCAGCTCGACCGGAGCATCCACCCCGGCCTGCAGGCCCTGAAAGAAATTGCAGCCGTGACATCGCCCGTGCGCGCCTCTGATGTGGGCTTCAAACTTGGCCCACGCCTCAATGCCGCCGGCCGGCTCGACACCGCAATGGCTTCCCTCGAACTGGTGCTTTCCAACGATTACAGCCAAGCCGAATTTTTTGCATCCGAACTCGATAACCGGAACCGGGAACGACAAAGTCTGGAACATCAGACCCGGGACGAAGCCGAAGCCATGATCGAAGCGATGGACTCTTCCCTGCGGACCTCCGGGATCGTGGTCGGCCAGCAGGGCTGGCATCCCGGCGTGGTCGGAATTGTCGCCTCGCGGATCAGCAAAATGTACCACCGACCCACTTTCGTCATCGCATTCGATGACGATGGGCTCGGAAAGGGAAGCGGGCGGAGCGTCGAAGGCGTTTCGCTGGTCGAAGCACTTGAGTCCTGCCGCGAATTGATCGAAGACGGCGGCGGACACGACATGGCCGCCGGGGTCTCCTTGCGCATGGAAAATCTCGAAGCATTCCAGGCCGCTTTTGCCAAACACATCGAATCAGTTGCGAATTCCGATACTCTGACGCCAAAGCTGCACATCGATGCCGAAACAACCCTGAACGACCTGACCATTGAGCTGCTCGAAAGCTACGAATTGCTCCGGCCCTTCGGCTCCAACAACCCCCAGCCCCTTTTCCTTTGCCGGGGCGTTGATCTGGCGATTGAACCGCGCCTGATCCGCGAGCGGCACCAAAAATTCCGATTGATGCAAAACGGCGTCCACCGGGAGGCGATTTATTTTAATTCTGCCCACATTGATCTTCCCAAACCTCCGTGGGATGTGGCATTCACGATCGACCGGAACGAATTCCGGGGGCTTGTCGGGATCAGCATCGTGATCCAGGGCATTCGGAAATCGACGGCCTAAACGCCCGAATCGCGCGCGAACGAACAAGGTCGACTCTTTTTCTCCGAATACTTCGCATAGAGCGGTGTTCCGGTTCGTCTCATTCATCACAACCGGAGTGCTCCCCCGCCTTTTCGGGCCGGTCTGGTTGCCAACCGAACCCAAAAAAAACGAGATCACTCCAAAAAAATGAGACATTCGACTGTCCTGCTCTGTCGGGTCGCCGCGCTTGGATTCTTCCTGGCTGCGTCGACACAATTTTCTGTAATGCACGCCCAAATTGATCGGGCTTTTGTCAGTAGAGCCCTCGCGGAAGCGGATCACTCCGACCCTAAGACCCGGGCCGAAGTAAGGGGCGCCATCGCCGTTTACGAGGCTCTCCCGAAAGCCGTAGCGGGCGGAAACTCCGTCCCTGCAAAACCGGGTCATCCGCTTGCAAAATCCCCAATAGTCAGCGATCTGGCTCGTGCCAAATCGGAGGAAGTCGTCATTCCGATGATGACGATTTTTCGTGGAGCCGACCACACGAAGGCGGCGGAACTGCGAAAAAGTTCGGAGATGTTCAACAAGCACATGGCTTCGCTGCCGGTTCCGGACTCCCTGAACGCGAAATACGGCCACATCAAAAAATGCCCGGCCTGTGCAGCACACGTTTCGCACATGATCTATCAACACGAGGAAGCAGTTGCCTCGGCACCACTGCGCGAGCTGGTTTTCTTTCACACCGGGAAAGCAGAACTGACGGAAACGGCTCGCACCACGATTCGGCAGTTTGCCGCCGAAATGAAGCGGCATCCCGATGCCCGCGTTTGCCTGATCGGCCGCGCCAGCCGGGTTGGGCCCTGGAGAATGAACCAGGAGCTTTCTGAACGCCGGAGCGACGGGGTGGCCGGGGCTCTTCGCATCAACGGCGTCCCGGCGGATTCAATCACCACGCTGTGGCTGAGCTTCGATGAGCCGCAACTCACCCCGAGAAACTCCGCCCGCTATGGTTTCGCCAAGCTATGCCGCTACGCGGGAATCCAGCAAATGAACCAGAGTGTTCTGATGGTTCTGTATCTCGACTCGCCTAAACCTGGCGAACCTACGGACGAAAACGACGTCGTAATCAGCCCGCATCGACCGTTCACACGGGTGGACGTCTCCGGCTTCAAATCGGGCGACACGGTGATGGATCCGGTCGCGAAGAAGCCATTTCTCGTTCCGTAAAGGCAGCAAGCCATCCGGACGCAACAGCGACATACCCAGCCAGCAAAATCAGCCCCAATCCGCCCGAGTACGCCACCATCACGGGGTGATCGAGTGGGTTGGTGATCCGCGTAAACACATCCTGGAAAAACGCAAATGGACGGGTGGCGATGTCCCAGCTGTTCCAGCGGACGAATCGTCCTAGATACATCCCAAGGGCGCAAAGCCCCCAGATTCCAATTACAGCCACCCAGGCTTTCCGGCTTCCCCACCACTGAATCAGTCTGCGGTGAACCTGGAACAGCGAAAAACAGCCGACCAAAAATCCTGTTCCGGCAAACGACAACATCAGGAGCCAATCGTACCAAAAGGGCGCATCCGCTCGTGGGCGGAGGTGGATCAAATCGGTCAAAAGATACGGAGCATTCGGAAAAAACAGCAGCCAGACCGCCAGCACAGGTAAAATTCTCCGGCGCTTTTTCAAAAAGACTACCAGGGTACTGAAGACGAGCGGGATGACCCCAAGAGCGAGATTATAGACAAAGTAAAAGAGTTGAAACGACTCCGTGCGCCAGGCCCGAACCATCCACAGCAATACGCACCAGGCGCAAGCCAGTAGTATAAGGCTTAACAGCCCGAGATCTCTTCCACCGGAGCGGATTTTATTCAAGAAAGCAAAGGGAGCAGATCGAACGACAGCATTCATATCTCCCAATTTTCCGCCAATCCATGAACCTTTTGTGAATCCGTTGTGAAAATTCGAAGAAAAGCCCGCGACAACAATTTTCACTGGCGTTTTCGTCACCTTCCGCAAGGATAGCCACATGCCGGTCTCAGAACTCAAACTTTTCAGCGGATCCGCTCACCCGGAACTGGCAAAAAACATTGCCAGTTACCTCGGCGTCGGACTTTCCAAGGCGACGGTGACTCAGTTTCCGGACGGAGAGACGTTCGTGAAAATCAACGAAAATATCCGCGGTCGCGATATTTTCATGATTCAGCCGACCTGTCCGCCGACCAACGAAAACATCATGGAACTGCTGATCATGACGGACGCAGCCCGGCGGGCCAGTGCCGAGCGAATTACGGCGGTGATCCCGTTTTTCGGCTATGCCAGGCAGGACCGAAAAGATCAGCCGCGCGTTCCCATCACCGCGAAACTGATCGCCAACCTTCTCGTGGCGGCGGGCGTCAATCGCGTCCTCACCATGGATCTCCACGCAGGCCAGATTCAGGGATTTTTTGACATCCCGGTCGATCATCTTTACGCCGCGCCCGTTTTGATCAAGCACATCAAATCTCTCGGTATCGGCGACAATCTCGTCGTTGTTTCACCGGATGTCGGGGGAATGAAAATGGCCTATGCCTACTCTCAGGAACTCAAGTGCCCGTTCGCAATCGTTGCCAAGCACCGGGTTTCCGCTACCGAAGTCGAAGCGCTTGAAGTAATCGGCGACGTCAAAGACAAAGACGTCATGCTTGTTGATGACATCACCGAAACGGCCGGCACGTTGAAACAAGCCGCTGAAATTCTGAAAGCGAAAGGCGCCCAGCGGATTTTTGCAGGAGTGTCCCACGCCCTCCTTGAGGAAATGGGCCAGCGACGGATCGCAGAATCCCCCATCGAACGTCTGTTCACTACCGACAGCACACCGCTGGCGAAGGGAGAAAAAGTCGATGTCATCACCGTGGCCGAATTGATGGGCGAGGGAATTCGCCGGATTCACCACAACGAGTCCGTCACGAATCTCTTTGACATCACCTAGGCCCGAACGTAAAGTTCGCGCCCTTCAAATCCGGGGGACTTTGCTCCGAAATTTTAACTGATTCATACGATGGCCAAACAAGAGACACTCCAAGCCGAAAAGCGCGAAGTTTCCGGCACCAGTGCCGCCAAACGCCTCCGCCGGGACGGTATCGTGCCTGCCGTGGTTTACGGTTCTCAGCAGCGGGAATACAGCATCCAGGTGAACACCAAGGCTTTCACTGACGTTTTCAAAAGGCAGAGCAGCTCCAACTTTCTCGTAAACCTCGAGATTTCCGGCGCCGACGAAGCTTCCAAGCTGGCAATGGTTCAGGATATCCAGCAAAACCCGCTCAGCGGAGAGGTCATCCACATCGACTTCCACGCTGTTCGTGAAGATGAAACGGTCCACGCAAATATCCCCGTCGAACTGGTCGGCGATTCCGCAGGTGTGAAAGCCGGTGGCCTTCTCGATCACCTCCTCCACTCCATCGAAATTCACTGTCGTCCCGCCGATTTGCCGGATCGGGTCACCTACGATGTCACCGAGCTTGAAATCGGAGAATCCGTTCACGTCAGCGACCTCGAATTCCCCGAAGACGTGTCTACCCACGTAGACGACGATGTCGTCGTCGCGATCTGCATCTCCTCCCGCGCAACTGTATCGGAAGAAGCTTCCGGCACTGGTGAAGAAGGAGAGGAAGGCGAAGAGGGCGAAGGAGCAGAGGGCGAAGGAGCAGAGGGCGAAGAAGGCAGCAGCGATTCCGAGTAATTCGGAAATCGCCTCGCCCGATTCGATTCAAGACGGTTGGTTCAGCGAACCCACCCCGTCGATTCGTTCTCCGGATTCCAGATTGTTCGTGCCTTCCACCCATTCCGTGCTTATCTCTCGGGACGAAATTCCGATCCGATGGACATCAAGCACATCGCTCACCTGGCGCGCCTCGAATTGACCGAAGAGGAAGCTGCCGAATACGAGACGCAACTCGAAGATATTCTGAAATACGTCGAGCACCTTGATGCTGCCGATGTTTCAGAAATCGAGCCCACTGCCCACGCCACTCC
>JABDJT010000338.1 GCA_013003335.1 Verrucomicrobiales bacterium
GTATTGGACGACCCAGGCGTTCAGCACCGGGTTTCCATTTTTGTCGATACTCAAAACGGTGGCCTTGTTCTCCGGGTCCGGTTTTTCATGCCCGTGGGCCAATCCCTCGATCACCCAGGCGGTTTTGACATCGCAAAAAATCGCGCGGTCATCGGCGTTTCCGGAACGGGCCAGCACGCCGGTGATTCGCATTTTCAGAGGGTAAACCCCGGCGAGGTCGAACATTGCTTCCGGGCTGGAGACGATTGAATCACCCGGGCCGAGCCCCGTTTTTTCCGCGACTTCCGCCCCGAGCACGCAATCGCCGAGCCGGGTCATCAGCGTGCCGTCGGCTGGTTTCAGACCGCGGAATTCGAAGTAATCGAGTGTGGTGCCGACGATGCGGTGTTCATTCGCGGTGAAGCGGGCGTAGACCGGAATGGTGTCGGCGTAGTCCGTCGGCTTTTCGATTTCCCCGATGGCAAAAGTGGCGACCTTCGGTTTGGAAAAATAGAGGCCGTTGAAAACCAGTTCGAGTTCGCTGCCGAGCGCGCCGAGCAGGAGCGGCGTGGTTTTTGCCCGGGCACGCAGATGGGTTTCGGCCTCTTTGACAAAAATCGAGATGCCGAACGGCAGGATGATGGACATCGAAAGCGCCGCGACGAGCAGAACGACTTTTCCCCGCTGCCGCCGCAGGTAGCGTGTGCCGAGGTGGAGAATGCCGGAGGTGTTCACGAATCAACAGGGTTGGTTGGGTGAATGAACCCTGTTTGATCGGAAAACGGAACTGGAATTTGCGGAATTTCAGGGGCGGGTTCACCGCAATGACGCATCGTGACTTCCGGTTTGCTTTCGCGGATTTTTTCTGGAAGTGTGGGCGGCTCCGTATACAATCGCGGCGCCTGCTGACAGGCCCGGCCCGAATTGGCCACATGAAACGTCCGCACAGGGCGTTATACCGAGGAAAGAATGTCTTTGCCACTGCCAGAAGGTGATTCGCGAATCATCACCTATTGCCCGGAATGTAACGAAGCAGTTGATGTGACGGAGCTGGCTCCGTTTACCAAGGTGATGTGCCCGCACTGCGAGGCGACTTCGCGGGTGAAGACTCAGCTCGGGAATTTCCAGATCGTGAAATTGCTCGGCGAAGGCGGAATGAGCCAGGTTTTCCTCGCCAACGACCTCGCTTTGAATCGCCAGGTTGCGCTGAAAGTTCTGCACCAGAGCCTGAACCTCGATTCAGCATTAACGGCTATGTTTGAGCGGGAAGCGACGCTGACCGCGTCCATCAACCACCCGAACGTCGTCCGGGTATACACCGCCAGCACCGACCAGGGGTATTTTTACATTGCGATGGAACTGGTGGACAACGTGTCCATCGAGCAAATGATCCTCGTGCAGGGGAATCTTCGCGAACCCCGGGTGATCGATATTGCCCACGATGTGACTCTCGGGCTGAAAGCCGCCCACCAGGCCGGATTGATTCACCGCGACATCAAACCGGGGAACATGCTGGTGACAACCGATGGAATTGCCAAGCTGGTGGATTTCGGCCTCGCCCTGCATCAGGACGGGGAAGATGATGTGCAGGATTTGTGGGCGACGCCGTTTTACGTGCCGCCGGAAAAGCTGGATGGAAAGCCGGATACCTTCCAGGGCGATATTTACAGTCTCGGCGCAACGTTTTTTCATGCCTTGGCCGGGAAACCTCCGTTCGAGGCGAATACCTCGTCGCTGGAGGAGCTGAAACAGATCAAGGCGCGCCCGATCAATTTCAAAGAATCGCTGCCTCATATATCGAAGCCGACCCTCGAACTGATCGAGCGGATGATGGCTTATGATCCGGCAAACCGGCACGGAAGTTACGATGAATTGCAGGCCGAGGTGGAGCAGGTGCTGGAAAAAGTGCCCGGAACTACGAAGGGACGAGGCGGACGGCGGGCAAACGGGGTCGGCAAAATGGAGCTGTCGCGGACGGCGAAAGTCGGATTGTGGATCGGTGCGGGGGTGTTGGGACTCGCAGCGACGATCGGTATTATTCTCGCCATCGTCGGAAACGCGGGCAACAACACTCTGATTGGTGAAGAGCGGGTCATCGAAGCCGGTTCCGAAACGATCTCGGCGAAATTTCTCGAGGGTCGCGATGCGATGGTGAACAATGATTTTGCGGCTGCGCGGTCGGCCTTCCTGGAACTGACGGGGAACCACGATTTGAATCAGCCGACTCTCGGCTGGGTGCAATTCAATCGCGGCCTGATGTACCTGATGGACGGCGACGAAAAATCGGCCCGGTTGGAATTTGATCAGCTTCGCCAGGCGGCCGGGTTTGCCGATGAATTGAAGCCCGAGGTAGTTGCCCAGAAAGCGTTCTTTCAGCAGATTGGCGCAGTTTGCTCGGAAATGCTTCCCGTGAAGTATGCGGATGCGGATCAGTTCCCCGAGGGCACTCCCCGCGAAATCGGGCTGTTTGCTTGTGCTCTGAAAAACTGGAACCAGCAGCAATTCGGTGCTGCACGCACGATGTTCGAAAAATTTTCCGCTTCGACCGCCCCGGCTGGCTATAAGTGGTTTAGCGAGTTCAATGATGAGGCGCGAAATTACGTGGCGGACGCCAACAAGCTGGACAGCCTGCCGGCTCCGGATGGCGGAATGACGGACAGCGAATTGCGGAGCCTGAAAACCGATTTGCAGGCAGCGCTGACCACCTTTCAAACCCGCGGAACAATTCGACGATTTGTCCAGGCCCGGGCACGTCGTTGCGATGAAATCATTGAGTTCCGGGATGAAGCGAAGCGGATCGCGAAAGTGATGGCGGGAAATTTCGATGCTGCCGGGAAAGGCACGATGACGAACACCGGCAATCCTCCCGCAATGGTGCCGAATCCCCCGAATCCGAACCCGCCGAATCCGAATCCGCCAATCATCGGGCAGGGTGGGATGAGCGCTAAAGAAACCGGGGAATTGGAAACTCTTTCCAAGCTGATCGCCGACACATCCAATCTCGCTCAATCCTATCATTTCAGCGCCGCCGCACTCAAGCTGGAGGCCGGGAATTTCGAAACTTCGCGCGTGACGCAACTTCACCGGGATGCCGTCCAGATTTTCCAGGAGGCGGATGCCTTTGTCGACCGTTTTGCCACGGAGATGAACAAAGGCACCTACGAAGGAAATGTCCGCCGGAAACAGGGCAAGGTTCTGGAGGCGAAAATTACAGCTGCCGATCGTGAGAAATTGGTCGTAAACCTGATTTTTGGCGACAATGACGTCGAAATGGAGCATTTCGCCTGTGATTGGGTCCTGGAAGCTGCGGAAGAAATCTTCCTTCGGCCTGATGTGATTTCCGCTGCGAGCGAATCCGCGGTCTGGAAACAGGGAGCCAGTTTTGCCGCCGCTGCCGGCTTGCCGGAGCAGGCCGACCGGATTGCCAAGCAGGCCACCCCGGTCGATTCCTCATTCGGCGATGCCTGGGGCCGCCTTGCCGAAGCCCGCCTGTTCGGGCTCACGCCTCCGCCCCAGCCTCCGCCGGAAGAGGCGGATTCGAATTGAGCCAATTCCCGCCGAAAATGAACCAACAGGGTATGTTCATCGAACTGACCCTGTTCATTCGAAAATTGATCGGACGCCTGATTTCTGATTGGCTGGCAGCATGAAATTTGCGCTGTCTGCTCTGCTTCTTCTCCTTTTTTCTCCCATCTCGGAGGCCATCGACGCGGGTCGTTCACTCTACATCGAAGGCTATCCGGCCCGGATCAGCTACGCGCCTGGCGATGAACTGGAACTCCACATTTCGACCACTTCGCCGAAATACTCTCTCCAGATCCAGCGCCACGGAGCCGAAACGAAAACGGTTTTCGAAAAAACGGATATCGAAGGCGGGCTGGAGTACGCCATTCCCGAACATGCCTCAGCGAAGGGCTGCGGGTGGCCCGTCGGGTTCAAACTGAAAATTCCCGAGGACTGGCAGACGGGATATTACACCGTGACGATGCGGATCAAGGATCGGGGCGGAAAGTACACGCAGTGGAACACGCGGACGGCGGAGAGCAGCTTGTATTTTGTCCTGCGGCCGAAAGTCCCCGGAGCGAATTCGAAAATCCTGCTCCAGCTGGCGACGAATACCTACAACGCCTACAACAACTGGGGCGGCGGGAGTTTGTATGGATTTCACGGGCGCGCGAATCTCCAGGGCCACGAAGTTTCCTTTCACCGGCCGCAGCGCAGCCTGTTTTCGCGGTGGGAACTGGATTTCGTGAAGTGGGCGGAATCGAATGGGTATGCGCTCGATTTTTGCGCGAACCAGGACCTGCAATTCATGCCGAAGATCGTGGAGCCGTATCGGCTGATTTTGTCGGTCGGCCACGACGAATACTGGAGTGCGGAGATGCGCGACACGGCGGAGCAATTCATCGCCGACGGCGGAAACATGGCGTTTTTCAGCGGAAACACCTGCTGCTGGCAGGTTCGCTGGCAGGAGAAAACGCAGTCCCTGCTCTGCTGGAAACAGTGGTTCAACCAGGATCCGTTTTACGCCGGCACTCCGGAGGATAAGCGACGCATGGCGACGTTGTGGAGCCATCATCTGATCGGTCGACCCGAGAATGAGCTGACCGGCGTCGGGTTTTTGCATGGCGGCTACCACCGCAGCCACGGGCATTTCATGGACGGCACGGGCGCGTTCAAGGTGCACCGTCCGGATCATTGGATCCTGGAGGGGACCGATCTGAAACGTGGCGATGAATTTGGCGGGAAAGACACCATCGTCGGCTACGAATGCGATGGCTGTGAAATCGAATGGCGCGAAGGCCTGCCGTTTCCGACCCACAAAGACGGGACGCCGAAGACCTTCGAGATTCTCGCGACCTGCCCCGCGCAATGGGCTGCCGGCGATGCGTTCTGGTACGAAAAATGGCCGGGGAAAGATCACCAGGGCAACGCCGTGCTTGGGATGTGGGCCAGCGAAAAGAGCGGCACGGTCGTGACGACCGGCACGACGGACTGGGCGCACGGACTGAAGGGCAAGGATCCGGCCGTTGTGCGGATCACGAAGAACGTGCTGGA
>JABDJT010000345.1 GCA_013003335.1 Verrucomicrobiales bacterium
TCGGAGCGCGACCGAGGGCGAGCTGGAAGGCGCGAAAAATGATGCCCCTGTCTCCGCCTTCGTGTTTCTCTTTCAGCAACCGATCGGCGAATTCGATGGCGCGCTCGAGAACTTCTTCGGAGTTGAACAAGGTTAGAGCCTGCGGAGCGACGGTGGAGGTTTCCCGCAGCTCGCAGGAATTGTCAGGGCCTGGCTGGTTGAAGGTTTCGAAAAACGGATCGCGCAGGCCGCGAATTTTCTCAGCGTAAAGACTGCGACGATTGCGCTGTTTGGGAAGCGGGTCGGGCTCGTAAACGGATGCGGTGCCGCCCATGATTTGGCGGGGTTGCATCGCGACTTCGATGTTTACGTCGGGCCGGGCGGGGAGGCCGCCGATTTGCGGATTCAATTCGCCGCTTGCCGCGAGCATCGCGTCGCGCAATTCCTCGGCGGTCAATCGGCGCGGCAGGAAAGTAGCGTAAAATTCGTTCTTCGGATCGCGCTCCTGCACGAGGCTCGCATCGGGGTGACGCGAGCTGCGCTGGTAGGCCTCGGACGATATGATCAATTCGTTCAACTTTTTGACCGACCACCCGTTTCTCATGAACCAGTCGGCGAGGTAATCGAGCAACTCGGGATGGGTCGGCAGCGCGCCTGTTCCGCCGAAGTTGTTTGGATTGCCAGAGATGCCTTTTCCGAAATGCCATGCCCAAATCCGGTTCACCATGACGCGGGCGGTCAGTGGATTTTTCTCATCCACGATCCAGTTCGCCAGCGCAAGGCGGCGTTTCCCCTTCCCTGCCGGAAACGGTTCGACTTTCATTTCACCGAGTGATTCGGCCGCACTGAGCGCTGCGGGCGTCACGGGATCCGCGTAGGAATAGGCGTCGCCGCCGTCAAGAATCGCGTCGCGCTCGATTTCGCCTTTTTGCCACGGGCCGCCCTCGGGAAATTTCTGCCGACCCTGAACATTTTTCTTCACGATCGTTTTGCCGGTGTATACGGAAAACCCAACGGGCCTCACCTTGTCGAATTCCGCCGTGTGGCGCGTGATGTTTTTTCCGATCCGCGCATTGGAAGCCTCGTCGCCGGGGTCGAGACCGTTGTCGCCGACTTTCGCATCGCCCGTTTCCTGCTTTTTCAGCTTCGCCATTTTCTGATTCAGCTCTTTCCTCTGCTGCTGATAAGCGGTCACTTTTGCCTGCACCCATTCGTGCATCGGTTTGAACCCGGTCTTGTTTTCCTCCGGCAAAAACGGCACATCACGATCGGCGAACTGGGTTGTAGTAAACACGGCCATCATCGAATAATAATCGCGTGTCGGAACTGGATCGAATTTGTGGTCGTGGCATTTCGCGCATTGCATCGCGTGCGCGAGAAAAGTCTGTCCGACCGAGTCCGTCACGTCATCCAGCCACATCTGGCGGGTCTCGCGAAACACGCTCATGCCCGTCTGCTCCCACGGCCCCATGCGGAGAAAACCGGTCGCGATCAGGTTTTCCGGATCGGTTTCGTCAATCTCGTCGCCGGCGATTTGCTCGCGGACAAATTCGTTGTAGGGCTTGTCCCGGTTGAAGGCCCGCACCACGTAATCCCGATACCGCCAGGCATTCGGGCGCGTGTAATCATTCGCGAACCCGGCCGAGTCGGCGTAGCGCGCGACGTCCAGCCACTGCCGCCCGAAGTGTTCGCCGTAGTGTTTTGACCGCATTTTCTCTTTGGCAAAATTCGCCACGGCCTGTTTCGGATTTTTTTCATACGCAGCCTGAAATTCTGTGATCTCGCGAGGCAGCGGCGGCAGGCCGGTAAAGCCGAAACTCATTCGCCGCGCCAGCTCGTGCGATTCCGCGCGTGGGGCCGGTTTTAATTTTGCGTCGCCGAGTTTTTTCCCGATGAAATGATCAACCGGATGTGTTCCCTCCGGCACTTCCGAAACTTTCAGCGACCGATACGCCCACAGTTTTTCGGACTCATACCGGCGATTTTGCCAGTCATCCGAGAGCGCTTTGGAAGTCGTGACCCGCACGCCCTCCGCATATTTTTCCTCGATCTCAGCGACACGTTTTTCATCCGGCCACGGCGCGCCTTCATTGATCCAATCTCGAATCCACCAGGTCTGTTCTTCGGTCAATGCCTCGGATTCCTTCGGCGGCATTTCGTAATCCACCTCGGTTCGCGTCGCCAAAATATAGAGAAAACTTTTCTCTCCCTTACCTTCGATCAACACCTCGTCGGCAAATGTCTCGCCGCCTTTCAGCATCGCCTCCCGCGTCCGCATATCGAAATCGCCCTTCAATTTTTCCGGCTCATCACCGTGGCA
>JABDJT010000346.1 GCA_013003335.1 Verrucomicrobiales bacterium
CGCGTTGCATTTGTAACAAACGGCGTGGCGGATTTCTGGACGATTGCGGAAGCCGGTGCGAACAAAGCGGCGACGGATGCCGGGGTGGAGTTGGACGTGGTGATGCCGGCGGGAGGAAGCACGGAACAGAAGCAGAAAATTGAAGATTTGATGACACGTGGCGTGCACGGAATCGCCGTCAGCCCGATCGACCCGGTGAATCAGACGGGTCTCTTGAACCAGGCGGCGGCAATGACGAATGTGGTGACTCACGACTCCGATGCACCGGATTCAAACCGGCTGGCCTATATCGGGATGGATAATTACACGGCTGGTCGGATGTGCGGAAAGCTGGTGAAGGAGGCGATTCCGGACGGAGGATCCGTGATGCTGCTGATCGGGCGAATGGAGCAGGACAACTCGAAGCGCCGCCGCCAGGGCGTGATCGACGAGTTGATGGACCGGCCCGAGGATCCGACGAATTTTGACAAGCCGGGTTCGAAAATTGAGGGCGAGAAATACGTGATTCTCGATACGCTGACGGATAATTTTGACCGGGTGAAAGCGAAGGCGAACGCGGAGGATACGCTGTCACGCTATCCGGATGTGTCCTGCATGGTCGGGCTGTTTGCCTACAATCCGCCGTTGATTCTGCAGGCGCTGGAGAGCGGTGGGAAACTCGGGCAGGTCAAGGTGGTCGGATTTGATGAAGACACCGAAACGTTGGCAGGCATTCAATCCGGAACCGTTCACGGGACGGTGGTGCAAAACCCGTATATGTACGGACATGAGTCCGTGCGCATGCTGGCTGCGTTGGCGAAAGGCGACGAATCGGTGATCCCGGAAGGCCGGTTCATGGATATCCCGGCCCGGCAGATCCGGAAGGACAACGTCGACGAATTCTGGGCGGATTTGAAAAAGAAAACCGGCAAAGAGTAAGCGAGCCGTTCACGGAGTGACCCGTTCGCGGGCTTCCTCCAGGTAGGCTTCGTCGATTTCGAAGCCGGTGAAATTTGCGACGTCGCATTGACCGGCGGCCAGTGCGGCGTGGCCGATGCCGAGGAACGGTTCGAGCATCGTGGTCAGGTTCGGACTTCTCCCGTGGAGACGGATGCACTGAACTGCCAGTGCGACGGGAAACGTGGCGGGATGAGGGCGCTCCTTGTCGCGGGATTGAATCGTGTTGTAGGGAATGAACCAGGTATTGCCGCGGCACCGCTTGTCGCGCCCGTGGGTGTGCTTCCAGCGCTTGATGTTGGATTTATCCGCATAGGGGACACCGGCTGCGATTCGGTCGACGGGAATCTTTCCGGTTTTGGTGAAATGGAAAACGAACTCGTGGCAGTCGTTCACAAACCGCTTTGAGTTAATGGGTTTGAAATGCCCAACGGATAGGGGATCCCGGCTGTCCCGTTCCTGGACCGTGATCGATTTGATCCAGTGAATCGTGTTCTGCAGAAAATAGAGATCTCGCAAAGCGAGCGCGACTTCGTGGGGCATCCATGGGTTGGCAGGAGTCGCGCCGATGTTGAGGAACAAGGCGCCGTCCGGCTTCAAAACCCGCTTCACCTCACCGGCCCACTCGCGGGTCCAGTCGAGATATTCGTCGCTGGTCCGGGTGTCTTTGTAAGTCGAATAGTTGATGCCCAGGTTGTACGGTGGCGACGTCACGACCAGATCGACGGATTCTGCAGGAAGCGTCTTCATGCCAGCGACGCAATCGCCATGACGGAGGTTAAATTCTGTCACAAACGGAGGCTGAGAGATGTCTTCGAAGCCGGGTAAAAAATCGGCGGAGTCCGTCGGGCGGGCCATGGGCGTAATCCTTTGTGAACCGTCCCGATAGGCAAAGAAAATTTTCAGAAAAGAGCTTGCAGATTGAAACATTTGTTTCAAACGTCTGTTTGAAACTTCGAAACACTTTTTTTCCATGGGAACCTCTTCTGAGAAAGTCGCCGGGCCCGCAGCCGAGACACGCGAACGCATTCTTGATACAGCGCGGGAACTGTTTGCTGATCATGGGTTCAGTTCGGTTTCCCTGCGCCAGATCACCTCGCAAGCGGATGTGAATCTTGCAGCCGTGAATTACCATTTTGGTTCAAAGGAAGCGCTCATCACCGAGGTGCTGACCCGCATGATCACTCCGATCAACCGGGACAGAATTCGGCTTTTGGATTCGGCGGAGGCTTCGCACGGAAAGAATCCGGTGCCAATTGAGGAAGTGTTGCGGGCCTTTTATGAGCCGATCCTGACTGCGTTGGCGGACTCGGACGAGCACGACGCATCCGTCTTTCTGAAATTGGCGGGCCGTTGCATGGTAGACGAAGGGGATGTGTTTGACTCGCAGGACATGATCGAAATGTTCAGCGAAGTCATTGATCGCTTTTTCGTGGCGATGGAGAAATCGCTGCCTCATCTCACGCCGTCCGATTTGCAGTGGCGGTTTCATTTTGCGGTTGGGACGCATTTGTACATGCTGACCAAGGATGACCGGCTTCAATTGATTTCCCGCGGCGAACAGAGCGCGATGCGCGATTTGGAGCGGACGCTGGACGAATTGATCGCGTTCACCGCGGCCGGAATGCAGGCAGAGTCGGTCAGGAACAAATCCGGTCGCAAAGGATCTTCCGCGCTCACCGCGGCGGCCTCGGCCTGCTTCGCGATCTTGCTGGCAAGTTGTGCGGGCAAATCGCCGGAGAGCGCTGCGCATCTCGCACGGATTGATTTTCCCAAGCACTGGATGGCCGGTGAAGGGCAGGCGACTGGACCAGTCGCGGACAGTAGCTGGATTGAAGATTTCGGTGATTCGAAGTTAACGGCGTTTGTCGAGAAAGCACTGGAGCAGAACCGCAGCCTGCAGGCCGCAGCTGCACGGGTCGATATTGCAGCGGCGAATGCACGGTTGTCCGGTGTCGACCTGTATCCGCAAATCGATGGCACCTTCTCCAGCCGGCGCAGCAAGCAGAATTTCATTGGCTTTCCTTTTGGCGGAGAAGGCGGGGGCGGAGCTGACCCGGGCGTAGTCGCGAACCATTTCAACCAGTTCGGCCTGTCGCTCGATGTGAGCTGGGAGCTGGATTTATGGGGTCGTCTGCGGGCGGCACAAAGCAGCGCGATCGCCGCATTTGAAGCGTCCGAATTTGATCGCTCGTCGGCTGAGCTTTCTCTCGCCGCGCAGGCGGCCAAAGCTTGGTTTGCGATCGCGGAAGCTCGTGAGCAGGTGGCCCTGGCGAAGGCAACTCTCGAAACGTTCGGGGATACGGAAGAGACGATTCGTGAACGGTATCGGCAAGGGATTGATCAGCCGGGTTCCAATCTCGCTTCGCAATTGCTGCTTTCGGAAACCGATTCGGCGACGGCGCGGGAAGCGCTCGCGATTCGCGAAGAATTGGTTGAACGAACCGCGCGGCAACTGGAAATCATCGCCGGCGAGTATCCGGCCGGAACAGCAGCGCAGAGCGCCACCCTGCCCACTCTTTCCTCGACCGTTCCAGCCGGTATCCCGGCTGACTTGCTGGATCGACGGCCGGATGTTGCGGCAGCGGAACGGCGCCTCGCTGCAGCCGACATGAAATATCTCGAGGCCAAGCGGAGCGCTCTGCCGCGAATCAGCCTGACTTCGAGCGGCGGAACTTCTTCGGAGCAGATCGAGGATTTGCTGGATGGAAACTTTAGCGTTTGGAGCCTCGCAGCCAATGCTGTGCAGCCGATTTTGCGCGGCGGCGTCATCAAGAACGGGATCAACCTCCGAAACGCCGAACGGCGTGCCGTGGTTCACGATTTTGAAAGCACGACGCTGACCGCATTTTCTGAAGTCGAAAATACCCTCGCCGCCGAAAAATACCTGCGTCGGCGGGAGGCGGCAGTTGCCGATGCAGCGCGGCTTTCCTCCGAAGCCTATGAACGAGCCAGGGAGGAATATGTTGGCGGAACGGGCGATTTGCTGACGATGCTGACTGCCCAGCAACGCATGTTCGCGCAGCGGTCGCAATCGATCGCCATCCGTCGATTACGCCTCGAAAATCGCGTGAATTTGCATCTCGCTCTCGGTGGAAGTTTTAAACCCATTCCTGCTAAAAATCCGGCGCCCCCCGAACCTGCAAAACCGAATCAATAGGGTTCGTTCGTCAAACCAACCCTGTTGATTCGTAACTGTTTTTTCCATGAAGAAATTTCTCAAGACGTTTGCCGGAATTGCCATCATCGCCGCGGGAATTGCTGCCGCCGGATTAATCTGGGTCACGCGTCCGAAGGCGGAGAAAAAAGAGGAGGAAGCGCCGGTGCCGGTGGTGGAATTTGTGATTGCCCGATTTGGCGATATCCAAATGGACGTGCCCTCACAGGGGCTGATCGAGCCTGCGCGGCGTTCCAATCTCGCGGCCGAAGTCGGCGGAAAGGTGATCCGGGTTTCGGAGAAATTCGATGTGGGCGGCACATTTTCCGAGGGTGAAGTATTGCTGAAAATTGATGACTCGGATTACAAGGCTGCCCTGGCCCGTGCCACATCGGCCGTTTCTGAGGCTAAGCTCGCACTGGAATTGGAAATCGCCCGTGGCGAGCAGGCGTTGCGCGACTGGAAAAAACTGGGCGGTTCGGGTGAGCCGGGAGATTTGACATTGAGAAAACCGCAGCAGGAGGCAGCAAAAGCTGCCCTGGAAGCGGCGCAGGCGGAGAAGGAGCGGGCCGCGCGAGACCTTGTAAGAAGTGAAATCAAAGCCCCGTTTGATTGCACCATCGAAGCGGTTCAGACTGAATTGGGGAGTTTCGTCGCACCCGGTGCACCGGTGGCCAGCGTTTTTCAAACCTCGCCC
This sequence comes from Verrucomicrobiales bacterium, assembly GCA_013003335.1. Taxonomy (GTDB): domain Bacteria; phylum Verrucomicrobiota; class Verrucomicrobiia; order Verrucomicrobiales; family DEV007; genus JABDJT01. The sequence goes on from JABDJT010000346.1 coordinate 4,791, forward strand.
TTTGAGGTGCGATTGCCTGTTTCCCTTGATGAGACGCGATTTATCCAGGTCGGCGAAGACGGGAAACCGGAAGGGAAAGTCACAATTTCCGCTGCAGCCGGTCCGGAGAAAATGGAGTGGACGGGGCGAATCGTGCGGACCGAAGGAACGGTCGACCGGGCCAGCCGGTCCCTGCATCTGGTTGCGGAAATCGACAAAGGGAAGGGGGCGCTGCTTCGACTGCAACCGGGGCTGTTTGTGAAGGCATCAATTTCTGGCCGGACGATTCCCGGGCTGGCTCGCATTCCATTTTCCTCCTTTCTTGATTTGGAGCGGATCACGGTGATCGATCCGGATGACCGGTTGCGATTTCGAACCGTGGAGGTAGTCCGGCGCGAAGATGATTCGGTGATCATTTCCGACGGCCTCGAGAACGGGGACCGGGTCTGCGTCACGGAATTGCCGGACATGGTGGAGGGCACCCTGGTGAAGCCCCAAAAACTCAACGATCCGGTCCTGACCGGGACAGAAAAAGGTGATCCGGAAACGGTGAAACCCTGACTGACGCATCCCCCGTTTTTCCGATGGAAAAAGCAATCAACTGGTTTTCTAAAAATCACGTCGCGGCGAATTTTCTGATGCTGCTGGTGATCGTGGTGGGTGTGCAGACTTGGTTCAAACTGAAGAAAGAGATTTTTCCGGAAACTTCGGTGGATGCCATCAGCATCCAGATTCCCTATCCGAACGCGACTCCGGAAGAGGTGGAAAAAGGCGTCGTGATTCCGGTGGAGGAAGCGGTGCAGGACATCGACGGAATCGACCGGCTGCGATCGACCGCCGCACAGAATGTGGGTGTCGTGATCGTCGAGGTGATGGTGGGATACGACGTCCGTCAGGTGATGGACGACGTCAAAACCCGAATCGACGCAGTTCAAAACCTGGCGGAAAACACCGAGGAACCCGTGCTGGAGGAATTGCTGTTGAAGGCGCAGGTGATGAGCATCGCGGTCTCGGCGGAAACTGACGAACGAACGCTGCGGAACCTCGCGGAGCGGGTCCGGACCGATCTGCTGAGTTACAAGGGAGGCGAGGTGGAAGTGACTCAGGCGCAATTGGCCGGGGTGAGGGAGTTTGAAATTTCGATCGAGGTTTCCGAGGATACGCTTCGGCAATACGGACTGACCTTTGATCAGGTAGCCCTGGCGGTTCGGAAATCCTCCCTCGATTTACCCGGCGGATCGGTGCGGACGGAAGGAGGCGAGGTTTTGATTCGAACGGAGGCCCGCCGGTATTCGGC
>JABDJT010000369.1 GCA_013003335.1 Verrucomicrobiales bacterium
TCTGCGAAACCTGCAACAAGCTGCGGCTGACCTGCGACGGAAAATTGCGGCCCTGTCTCGGCAGTCACCTCGAGTTCGACATGCGCGACGTGCTGCGCGATTCAGCAATGACGGACGAGGACGTCGCGAAATTTTTCCTCGATGTGGTCGACCGCAAACCGGAGCAGCACGAGTTTCGCGAGAATTACGAGCCGGGACGGAAGATGATCGCGATTGGAGGGTGATGAGTGATTTGACGCACATTCGCGAGGACGGTTCGGCCGCGATGGTCGATGTCGGCGACAAACCGGTTGTCCGGCGCGAAGCAACCGCCCGCGGGAAAATCGTGCTGCAGGCCGAAACCGTCGCCGCGATCACCGACGGCAGCGTCCCGAAAGGTGACGTGCTGGCGGTTGCACGCGTGGCCGGGATCCAGGCCGCGAAACGGACGGCGGAGTTGATTCCGCTTTGCCACCAGCTGCCGCTGACAAAAGTCGCGGTCGATTTTGAGCCGGTCGAAGACGGAATCGAGATCACCGCTTTCGTAAAAACTGACGCCAAAACCGGCGTCGAAATGGAGGCGTTGACGGCCGTTTCCGTCGCCGCGCTGACGATTTATGACATGTGCAAAGCGATCGATCAGACGATGCAGATCGGGGATGTGGTGCTGGTCGAGAAAACGAAATCCGAATGAACCGGGGTGGTTTGGCGAACGAATCCACTTGATTTATTTTCTCGAAAAAATCGTCAACCCGGCCAGGTCGCGATCGCTTTTTCCGCCGGGGACGAAGCTGACAAGCAGGGCGACGGCGAGAGTCATAAAGAGGGCGGCAGGCATGACGAGGTTGAAGCTGATCTCGGGCCATTGCTGACCGAATTTCGCGCCGATCTGCTGGAAATATCCGATCGTGACGCTGGTCATCATCCCGGCGATCGCGCCACAGATCGCAGCTTTCTGGCCGACGCGCGGAAGGAACATTCCGGCCAGGAACATTCCGCCGAGCGGGGCGGTGACGGCGTTGAATGTGCGGGGCAGGGAATCGACGATGCCCCACTGCGCCGGCAGGGAATCGAGCAGCCAGGCGGCGATGGTGATGAAAAGGCCGGCTCCGAGCGTGATCCCCATCGCGGTGCGGAGGCGGTTTCCGGCCTGTTTCGTCTCGACGGTGATGACGGTGGCGATCGAGTTGATTCCCGAGTCGATGCTCGACATCGCCGCCGCCAGCAGCGCAGCGAGGATCGCGCCGCCGAGGCCGGCGGGGAGCCGGTTCACGGCGAAGGTCGGGAAAATTTGGTCGCGCTCCCGCGTTTCCGGATCGAGACCACCGTCGATTTCAATTCCCTGGCCGAAGTAAAAATAGAGCAGGGCAAGACCGGTCACGACGAGCATCAAATTGATCCCGACGCCGAACAGCGAGCCGGTGATGAAGCTTCGGCGGGCAGCCTTCGGATCTTTCGTGGAAAAGTAGCGCTGCACGGTCATCTGGTTCGAGAGATGGGTGCAGACGTGCCAGATGAACATGTTGAACGCGACGGTCACGACGGTGGCACGGACGGTCGGGTCGAAGCTGAAAATCGGGAGCGACTGGTGGTTTTTCTCTTCCAGGTTCTGATTTGCGGCAGCCATCCAGTCGGTCAGGCCGGTGCCGGTCTCGGCCATCACGTAGAAAATGGTGAACAACCCGCCGCCGATCAGCAGTGCGACCTGGATGACATCGGTCCAGATCACCGCCCGCATGCCGCCGAGCATGGTGTAAATCGTCGCGATGAGGCCGACGGTGGCGATTACGGCCCAAAGTTCGAAACCGGTCACGGCAACAAGCACGCGGGCGGAAGCCAACACCACGAACCCCATCCACAGCACGACGAGCAGCAGGAACATCCCGACACCCAGTTTGCGGGTGCCGTTTCCAAATCGTTTCCCAAGATATTCGTAGGCGGAAGTGAACTTGAAACGCATCAGGAACGGAATGCAGATCAGCCAGACGAACAGCATCTCGAACGGGATCGCGACCAGCTTTCCCGTGATGTGGGTGACGCCCGATCGCCAGACTTCGCCCGGCTCGGAGAGGTAGGTGATGCTGGAAAGAATCGAGGCGATCACGCTGATCCCGACCGCAAACCACGGCATGCGCCGACCGGCGAGAAAGTAGTCCTCTTCCTTGTTCTCTTTCTTCTTCCGCCGTTTCCCCAGCCACACCCCGAAAACGATCATCCCCGTGAGATAGAGAACGAGCACTGTGTGATCCTGCCAGGCCAGTTCCGACGACATGGGGGGAGTGAAGCAGGTTTTCGGGAAGGGGAGAAGCCTGAAAAGAAGGGGTCGGGGGTCAGGATTCAGGATTCAGGGGGCAGCATTCAGGATTCGAATAATGCCAAGAGCCAAGAGCAGTTCACAAAAAGGCCCGCTCTTTCGAACGGGCCTTTCTGGATTGGCTGCTTGTTGTTTTTGAAATCAGTCGAGGCGGAAGACAACCACCTTGCGGTCTTCGGCGAGGAGGTATTCCGGCGAGTAGGCGGAGTGGCGGGCTTCGGTTTCACCGTATCCGACGGCCACGAGGCGGCGGGGGGAAACTCCATGGTGAACCAACTCGCGGACGATGGTTTCGGCGCGGCGCTGGGACAGGCGCATGTTGCCTTCGAAGCTGCCTTCAGCGGAGGCGTGACCTTCGATCACGAAATCCATGTGGCGAAGCGAGGGATGCGTCATGGCTTCGGCCAGGTCAAGCACGATCTCGTGGGAATAGCGGTCGGCAAAGCGGGTGCTGCCTTTGACGAACAGGATGTCCCCGCGGGAAACTTTCGAGCTCGGATCGACTTCGTAGCTGACCTGGGCGCGGCCGCTCCGGTCGGAACGAACATTGACGTGCGAGCTGGACTTGAGCGAAGTTGGAACCGCGGCGCTGGACATCCGCAGGCTGCGGGTCTGGGTGCCCGGGTTGCTGCTGACGCGGTCGCGGGAGACTTCGCGGACCGGTTCACGACCACGGTCGCGGTTGTAGTCGGCGAGACGGTCGTCATTGTGGCGGTGATCATCGTGACCGCCGAATTTCTTGTCGACCTTCTTGGAAAACTTGGAGGCCTTCCCGCTGAGTTTGTTGATGAACTTTTCGACGTCATCCGCTTTGCCGGAAGCGGGAGCGGCGAGAAGTGCGAGGGCAGTGAGTGAAGCGATAGTGTTTTTCATGTCGGAGAGACGACTGCTCTCTTCGTGTGATGCAAATTTTCTGAAAAAAATCCGGATTGCCGCCGCTTGTCGATATCGGTTCGGCGTTCAAGGTGCCCCATGAAAGCCGCGTTTTTCCTGCTCCCCGTTGCGTTCCTTACCGTCTCCGCCCTGGCTCAGAAGGCGGATCCCGTTCCGAAGAAAGTGGCCGATATCACCGACTTCGGAGCGACTCCCAACGACGACACGGACGACACCACCGCGATCGAAAAGGCCATCGAAGCGGCGGCCAACTCGGAGGAAATCGGCACGGTTTTCGTTCCGGCAGGCACGTTCATCCTGTCGCGCCGGAACGCAGAGTCGCCGATCCTGGAACTGCCGCCGAACACCACCTTCCGCGGCGAAGGCCCCGCTTCGGTTTTGAAATACGATCCGAAAGTGAACGAATCGAATTTCTGGCGGATGCTCGGCGCGCCCGTCGACGGCGGCACGAAAAATGTCGTGATCCGTGATTTGCGGCTTGATGGATCGAACACGCACAAGTTTTACGACAAGGGCAAAACGCCCGAGCACAACGCCGGGATCTGGTTTTATAACCGGAAACACCTCATCGAAAACGTGCTGGTCGAAAATGTGCTGGCGGAAAATTTCAGCGGCGATTGCATGGCCTTTTCCTACAACTGCATCGGCATCACCGTTCGCGATTGCACCCTGCGGAATTTCGTGAGGCAGGGAATCCAGATGGGCGGCAGCGAAAACGCCCGCGATTACCTCGTGACAGGTTGCCGCGATCTCGAACATGACGTTCGCCCGGGCGGGTCCACCATCCACGTCGAGCATGCCCGCGGTTTGAAAAACGTCATCATCGAGAACAACCAGTGCCGCAAATCGATCCTCGCCGGCGGGGTCGACGGCATGATCATCCGCGGAAATACAATTGACGGCCGGCTTGTCGGGAACGGAAACAAAAACCTTGTGATCCGCGACAACATCGTCCGCGCGTTTCCCGAAGCGAAATCCGCCACCGTCCAGCTGGGTTACACGAAAGGCCTGGTATTCAAAGGCAACGTCATTGCATCCGCCGATGCGGAAACCGGTGTCTATATTTGGGGGAATTCGCGCTACAACAGCCAGCCCGGCGAGGATGTGATTTTGTCCGAAAACAGGATCGAGGCGAAAACGACCGGAATTTTCTTCAACGGCGCGAAAAACGTGAAGATCCGGGATAACATCGTGAAAGCGGCCGGAAAAGCGCTGAAGTTGCAGCGGGCCGAGGGTGTGGATTCGGATATCGAGGTGGAGTGATTGGGGGCTACTGTCGGCCTCTCCCGGTTGTTTCACGAACCACATGGGTTGGTTTGGCGAACCTACACTGTTGGTTCGAGTAAATTTCGATCAGGAAAAGCTGATATTTTCCGATATCACGAATTCTGATATCGAAAATCATTTAGCGAACCGAACCAAAATATCAGGAACTACGGGTTTCGAAGTGATCAACGAGAGTGAGACACTTCGAAAGGTGAAACAGTTTATCGGGAGCTGATGGAACCGTTGACAACAAAGCCTGAAATTGATTCACTGCTCTGAAGGAAGT
>JABDJT010000371.1 GCA_013003335.1 Verrucomicrobiales bacterium
CCGCCAGCGCGTCGATGTTGGGCGTTTTGATGATCTTGTCGCCGTAGCAGGAAAACCAGCCGCTGACGTCCTCCAAGTAAATCCAGAGAACGTTAGGCTTCTCGGCGGATTGAAGTTGGGTCCCGACCGAGAGGGCGAGGCCCACGAGCAGAGCCAGGGCGAATCGAAAGAATTTCGGTTTCATCATGCTCCGAGTTTGAATACGAACGGTTTGTTTCGCAATCCCACAAACGGGAATGCCCGCCAAGCTTGCACCTTTTCACCCGCATCAATAACCGCTAGCATCCCGCTCATGAAATCGCTGTTTTTGTTGACCCCCTTTACCGTAATCGCCATGCAATTCTGCGGAAAAGCAGATTTGCCACCGGCCGCGCCCCTTTCTCTCGACGAGGCGACCAAGAACAAGGCGCTTGAGGTACTTCGTGAGGGACTGAAAAGTGACGACTTTTGGCCGGCTATTCATGCTGCTGAAGGGCTCACTCTCGCCGGTCACGGGGACGAAGTGATCGCCTACCTGAAACCCAAACTGGGAACGGAAACCGACGATCAAAAACGTTGTGGTATTGCCCGTGAATTAATCCGTGCAGGCGACAATTCCGAAGGCGAAGCGGTGATGGCTGCGATTTTGAAGGGCGACGACGATCACGGTCATATTCACGCAGCCGAGAGCCTCTACAAAGTCTTCAAAGTCGGCGACCGGGAAGCGATGGACGCAGCCTTCGCGAAAACCGACAACGTGAAACTTCATTTGATGGCTGCGGGTGCACTCGTCCGGCAGGGTGACGAAGATGCGCTCGCCGCCATTCGTGAGGCTTATAAGACAGGCGACGACGATTCGATTCAGATCGGGGCCTGGCTGTTGGCTCGCGTCGGTGATGAATCGGATATCCCGCTTCTGAAGAGTCGAATCGGCGAAGTGAAAGACGATCCGGTCATTCACGCATACGTAAACCACGCCCTGGCAACGCTCGGTGATCCGGAAGGAAAAGCCGCTCTGGCGGAAAATTTAAATTCCGATGACGGCCCGATTCGCACCTACGCGGCGACGTTTGCCGGCGATGCCGGGATGAAGGAAGTGACACCGCGCCTGATCGAAATGCTTGACGATCCGCATCCCGACGCCGCTTACCGCGCGGCTCAATCGCTCCTGTTTTTCACAACCGGCAAACCGATGCCGCGGTGAGCTGTAAATTGAATCAACAGGGTTGATTCGGCGAACGAACCCTTTGGTTCGAAATCGGGGTCCTCTATAATAATGAAGCGATTCATCTTTCTGCTGAACGATTACGGCATGCTCGTCGTTCTGTTTTTGCTCTGCCTTTTCTTCACGTTTCAAACTCTCGAAAAACGAAAGGCAACGGGAACTGACGGAGCCGTCACGCTCGGAACAGAAATCCAGGGGCGATTTAACCCGGGTAACTTCGTGTTCATTTCCGCCGGCACCAAGCCGGACGACGTTGTATTCGCAGAAAAACTGGAATTGGATTTGAAGGCGGCAGGTTTCCGGGTGGCCGTGGCGCAGGGAACTCCATCAGCGACGAAAAGTGCGTTAAAGACCCTCGCGGAAAAATCAGAGTTGCCGGTTGTGATTGCGGCGAGTCCTTCGATGAAAAGTGGTCCGGTGTTCGCGGATGCCAAAGGGGTGCCGCGACTCTATCCGAGGGAACGCCTCCGATCCAAGTTTCTCGGGCGCGACAATTTGCTGAACGTGGGAAGCCAAATATCGAAGATCGCTATTATCGCGATCGGAATGACGATGGTAATCATCACGGCCGGGATTGATTTGTCCGTCGGGAGCCTGGTTGCATTGACTGCGGTTGCCACTGCCTGGCTGATCGAGCGATTTGGAGGTGATCAATCGTCTGTCCTGATGCTTTTTGTGGCTTCGTTTGGGGGCATCATGATAGGCGGATTGGTGGGGCTTTTTTCCGGCGGAATGGTTACGGCGTTTCGAATGCCACCGTTTATCGTGACGCTGGCGGTGATGTTCATGGCAAGCGGCTTCGCGTTTGTCTGGTCGGACGGGGAATCGATTCACGACGTTCCGACGAGCTACACATGGCTGGGCCGCGGATTTACGTTCGGAATTCCCAATTCAGTCATCCTGATGCTCGTGCTGTATTTGATTGCCCATCTCGTGATGTCCCGCACTGCACTCGGTCGCTACATCTACGCGGTGGGAGGAAACCCCGAGGCAGCACGGCTGTCGGGTGTTCCCGTGAAGCGGGTCTTGCTGATTGTCTACACGCTTTCCGGTCTGCTCGCCGGAGTAGCCGGAGTTATCGCGACCTCGGAGTTGGAAGCCGGGTCGGCGACTTACGGGGATCAAATGGAATTGATGGTGATTGCCGCCGTGGTGGTCGGGGGGACTTCCATCATGGGCGGCGAGGGCCGCATTTTCGGAACCTTGATCGGTGCTCTGATGATCAGCGTGATTGCAGTTGGAATGAACATGATGGGCATCAAGAGTTTCTGGCAGAAAATCGTTTTCGGTGGCCTGATCCTTCTGGCTGTTCTGCTGAACCAAGTGAAGCACGACTGGTTGAACCGGAATCAGTCTGTTGCCAATTAAGCGATTTCTGGGTAGGCTGATTTCATGAAAACGAGGTCGGTGGTGTGCGTGTTGTTGGTTTTTGGAAGTTTCGCCGCATCGACGGCGATGGCCCAGATCGTGGTTCCCGGAACACCGAACAAGTTCAAGAAACGTGATTTGAGTGGAAATACGTCCACCGGGGCGACGATCGTGAAACGGGAGCAGCCAAAGCCCAAAACGATTACCTACACAGCGGTGAGTCCGATCCGCCTGTGGACGAACAAGGAAGGAAAGGTCATGAAAGGCCGGTTGCTGGCGTTTTCCGCTCCGACTGATCCCAAGCTCGGTCCGACAGAGATTATTCGCGACGGCAAAATTCGATTGCTCGTGGATCAGGCCAAAGCTCCGACAGACTATCCGCTTGAGAAACTGGCTCAAGCCGACCAAATTTTTGTCCGGTCAATTGCCCAGGCCGCGCAGCGCCCACCGGAGAAGACCAAGCCGGCTGTTCCGATCGAAAAGCCGGAGGCACCGAAGTAATCGGATGGGCCACGGCGAATTCCAGGTTGGAGATCTCACGGTGGTCGTCGGAGACAACGCACCTCACGACAACCAGCGCGCCGGGTACAACGGTCTCTGGTCGCTCCGCCACAGGACCGGTAGCCGGTCGATTTTTGTGCCCGGAATCGCCGGGCTGAACTTTGAGCACATCGTGTCCGGAGAAGGGGAAGAGGATCGGAAAGTGTTTTTTGAACCGCGCACGTCGGAGATGACGTACAGAAAGGTTTCAGACAGCGAGGCGGAACTCCACCAACCCCCTACGCATACCCATTTCCTGGAAAGCTGGACGAATTTTAAATTCGAGGCGCCTCACTACATCGATATGACATTTCGCTGTCGGCCGACTCAGCACGCCTTCCCGCATGGGTATATCGCTTTGTTCTGGGCCAGTTACATTTCAGGCCCGAATGACAAGAGCATGTATTTCAAAGGCGGAACCAAAGGGCAGAACAATGCCTGGAGTCAACTCTGCACGCCCTCGCACAATACCAACTCCACCGTCCGGCACCGGGAAGACGACTTCCAAATGAAATTTGCCGACGGTGCGCCGAACGCGCTCTATAAAAACTTTTCCCCGCTCGTATTCGATGAACCGTTTTTTTACGGAAATTTCGAAAACCACATTTTCCTGGTGATGTTTGACCGTTCGGACGGAATCCGGTTGACTCATTCCCCGTCCGGGGGTGGTTTTACGAAGGAGCAAAACACGTCCAATCCCGCCTGGGATTTTCAATTTTTTGTCCCGAATTATGACGTCACTGAAGAGTACGGATTCAAAGCACGCGCGGTGTTTCGAGAAACGTGTTCTCGAGAGGTAATCGAGGAGGAATTTTCAAAGTGGAAATCAAAGACCACGGAGTGAGGAGAGTCCTCCATCGACGGAAATGACCTGCCCCGTAATAAATCCGGCATTTCCCGAGAGCAGGAATTCGACCAAAGCGGCAGTTTCCGTGGCATCACCGATTCGTTCCAGCGGATGACGTTTCGCGGAAGTTTCTCTTCGTTCGTCGGAGGACAAAAGATTGGCTGCGAGAGGCGTGTCGGTCAGGGAAGGAGCGATGCAGTTGAC
>JABDJT010000388.1 GCA_013003335.1 Verrucomicrobiales bacterium
TTCCGACTTCTGCCCGCAGTTTTTCCAGAACCTCATTTTGTTTTGGATCTTCCGCCAGGTTTTTGAACTGCTTCGGGTCGGCATCCATGTCGTAGAGTTCTTCCTCCCCCTTTTTGTAGCGCATGTAGGCCCAGCGGGGAGTCCGCAATCCAATACCGGCGCCCGCAAACGAACGCGCCCCGAACTTCACCGTCGCTTTCGGATTTTTTAAAACCGACACCAGGCTTTTTCCCTCCGCTTCAGCCGGAATCGGCACGCCTGCCAGGTCGCAGAGAGTCGGATAAATATCGACCAACTCGACAATCGTTTTTGACCGCTGACCGCCTTCCAATCCCGGCGCGGATACGATCAATGGCACGCGAACGACCTCCTCGTGCAAGTTGCCTTTCTGCCACATGGTGTGTTCGCCGAGGTGATAACCGTGGTCACTGGTGAACACGATCGCCGTTGATTCACGCAGCCCGAGCCGGTCGAGTTCCGCTACAATCCGGCCGACTTGTTCGTCCATGAAATCGACCGTCGCGTAGTAACCCTGCCACATCTTCCGCTGATTCTCCGGCCATTTGCCGATGCCGTTTTTGTCCGAACGCCCACCGCTCAATCCGGCCGCGGGGATGTCGTCGAGCTCGCCAGACGGATTTTCCGGCAGCTCGATTTTGCCGAGCGGATATGCCTCGAAATATGGACGTGGCGCGACCATCGGGTAATGGGGCCGCACAAAACCGACCGCCAGGAAAAAGCGTTCGCCCGGTTTTTCGGCCCGCTGTTTCAAAAGTTCGATCGCTTTTGTCGCCGCCTTGTGATCCGGCTGGTCCGAACCGTCGCCGTCGTACTGAACTGTCACGAACATCCGGTGCGGCATGCGGGTTGATTGACGGCCCTCGAGCTCGTCGGTGAAAATATTCAGATTCAGGCAGGCGTATTCGCCAGGGGTGTGGGCTTCCCGGCCTGTCATGTTGAACCGCTCCGTCCAGCATTCCGGCACATCCTCACCGTTTGTTCCGGGAATGATATCGCCCGGCACGCGCATATGAAAAATCTTCCCGACCCGGGCGCTGTAAAAATCGTGCTTTTGTAAATGTTCGCCGAGCGTGAGATTGCCTTTGTCGCGATACCGGCTGCGCATGAAAGACGTCCGCGACGGCCGGCAAACCGTCCCCTGGCAATAGGCCCGCTCGAACAGCATCCCGGACTTCGCCAGCGCGTCGATGTTCGGCGTCTTGCAAACGGGATCGCCGTAACAGCCGAGGACGCTGGCTTTCAGATCATCGGAAACGAGGAACAGGACGTTCCTGATTTCTGTCGCCGGTGAGGAAGTGGAGACCGAAAACAGGAGGGCGAAAGTGGACAGAAAAATTCGGCGATTCATCGGCAATTCAATAGCATCTGAAACCTGTCAATTCTGTCAATCCTGTCTAACAATTCGGCAAATGAAACCCCTCAATTTCACCCGCCTTCCCCCCGCCGAATCGAAGGTTCGCGCTGCTTCGTTCCGCGAAAAACTCGACGCCCGCCGGACGATTCGTGATTTTTCGGCGGAGCCAATTCCGGAAGGTGTGCTGGAGGATTGTCTCGCGACAGCGAACGGGGCACCGAGCGGAGCGAACCTGCAACCGTGGCATTTCGGAATCATCACCAGCGCGGAGATGAAACGCCGGATTCGTGAAGCGGCCGAGGCCGAGGAACGGGAATTCTATGAATCACGCGCTCCTGATGAGTGGCTAGAGGCACTCGAACCCTTCGGCACGGACTGGCGGAAGCCGTTTCTCGAAACCGCGCCGGCCTTGATTGCAATCTTCCACAAAAATCGCGTGACGGTCGCGGACGGTCGGGATTCGAAGTCCTACTACTCAAAAGAATCAACCGGCATCGCGACCGGATTTTTGATCGCCGCCCTTCATGAAGCGGGGCTCGCGACTCTCACCCACACGCCCAGCCCGATGGGATTTCTCAACGGGGCCCTTGGCCGACCCGCATCCGAAAAGCCGTTCGTGCTTCTCGTCGTCGGCTATCCCGCGGAAAACTGCGAGGTGCCTGAATTGGAGAAGGCTGCGTTGGATGCGCGAAGTTCCCGGCATTGAAGATTTTTTTGGCTTCGCGGCCCGCTTGATCCGCCCTACAGTTTTCCGCAGCATGATGAAAGTTCTTGTCACCGGCGGAGCCGGATACATCGGAAGCGTCGCAGTCGACGCCCTCATTGACGCCGGATTCGACGTCGTCGTGTTCGACAACCTCTACATGGGACATCGCGAAGCGGTGAATCCCGAGGCGGCGTTCATCGAAGGCGATCTCGCTGACAAGGCGGCCGTGGACGCAGCATTCGCGGAGCATAAGCCACAAGCCGTGATGCACTTTGCCTCGTACTCGTTGGTCGGTGAGTCGGTCGAAAATCCACTCAAATACCTCGGCGATAACGTGACGAACGGGCTCAATCTGCTGAGCGCGGTTTTGGATCACGGAGTCGAGCGGTTCATTCTTTCCTCCACCGCCAACCTGTTCGATCAGCCGGAAACCATCCCGATTTCGGAGAACGAAACACTCATCCCCGGCAGTCCCTACGGCGAATCAAAAGCGATCATCGAGCGCTACCTGTTCTGGCTTCAAAAAACAAAGGGCCTCCGTTACGCCGCACTCCGCTATTTCAATGCCGCCGGCTGCACGGAGGTGAAAGGCGAAGATCACACACCGGAAACGCACCTCATCCCGCTGGTGATCCAGGTTGCGCTGGGACAGCGGGAAAAAATCATGATTTTCGGCGATGATTACGACACGCCCGACGGCACGTGCGTTCGCGATTACATTCACGTAGCCGATTTGGCGCAGGCCCACATCCTCGCCCTCAAAGCGCTCGATACCAACGAGTCGCTTCACTACAACCTCGGTAACGGCGCCGGTTTTTCAGTCAAAGAAGTCATCGAAACCGTCCGCGAAGTCTCCGGCCATCCGATTCCGGCGGAGATCACCCCACGGCGTGCCGGCGACCCGGCAATCCTGGTTGGCGACAGCACGAAAATCCGCAAGGAACTGGGCTGGGATCCGCAGTTCGGCGATTTAAAGCCAATCGTCGAGTCCGCCTGGAAATGGCACTCAGCCCACCCGGAAGGTTATGGCAGCTGAACGATCCAACAGGGTCGGTTCGCCAAACCAACCCTGTTGATTCGTTTCGAAAAGATTTCCTACTTTTCCAAATCGATACCCGCCTGGCTCGGCTCCCATTCGATCTCGAAACCGACGAAATACGTCCGCGGAGCGCCGATACGCGGCCCCTCCGGAATCCGGCTGCCAGTGAGTTGCTCATCGAGCAGGTTGTGGATTCCGCCGATCAATTTCACCCTCGGGCTGACCTGGAAATGCGCCCCGAGATCAACGACGACCCCTCCGTCGATTTTGCCCTGGCGAGAGGTGGTGTCCGGTGAATGAAGATTTGCTGCCGTGCCGAACGTGTCGCTCACGTAGGTCGCCGTCACGTCGATTCCCCAGCGGTCACCTTCAATCCCCGTGCCAATCGCAGCTTTCCATTCCGGCACATACGGCAGCGCCGCACCGGGCACCCCGCCAGCGAGGACGTTGTCTCCGCCCCCTTCGGAAAGGGCGCTTTTCAGCGTGGCGTTCGTGTAGGTCGCGCTGGCGAACAGTGGAATCGTGGACGCACCGACATCATGGATGTCATAACTGGCAAGGGCTTCGACGCCGTACACTTCCGCTTCGCCCGCGTTGCTGGAACCCGCACCATCCAGCCCGAGGCCGGCGGCCGTGCCGGTCAGGTTTTCGAAGTCGGTCAAAAATCCAGCCACCTCGGCATACAAACCGTTCTCGCCGTTGTGACGCGCCCCGAGTTCGTAGCCGATACTTTCTTCCCAGTCGACTCCGCTGCGGAGATGATTCCGCGGAGAGGGAGCGGAAATGCCTTTGTAAACGCCGCCGAAGAGGGTCTGCCGGTCGGTCAGGTCGAACGTGAGGCCAACACCGGGAGCAAAAATATCCGTGCTGCCTTCGGCAAAAGCTGTCGGTGTGTCGGTCGAGTCGGAACGGTAATCGGTGTATTCCATGTCGACGGTTTCGTAACGAACACCCGGCTTCACGGACAACCGACCCACAGTCATTTCGTCCTCGATCCAAACCGAAGTGGCTTTCGCGAGCTGGAAGCGGTTTCCTCCGCTGCCGTCTTTGCCACGGGTGACAAACGGTGCACTGCCGCCAACGACGATCTTGTCATCCCGCTGCCGCCGCCGGATGTAATCGGTGTGGTAGCGCCCGCCGACATTTACAACATGGGCGACCTCGCCCGTTTCAAAGCGGTAGTCGGCGATCGCATGGACACCATAGGCCTCGTAGGTCCGGGCGTTCGCGCGGATGTCCAGATCGCCGCGTCCCATCAGCCGCAGGTTGTCGAACGCATCGGAAAACCGGACCGGATTGGCCAGGATCGTGTGCAGGCTTTCGCCTCCGGCCTTCCGAATTTTGTACCAGTTCCGGGCAAACTTATTGTAGTAACCGGCCACCTCGACAGTCAGGTCGTCGCCCGGCTCCGCGATCCACTTCAGGTAACTGCGGTGATGCTCGGTGGAAATGTTGTCGAGGTACGTCCCGGCGTAGCGACGGTAAGGTGTGCGGATCAAATCAGCCTCGGTCAGGCCGGTGTAGGTCTCATCCGCATCCAGCTCGGTGTAGCCGTATTTCCCCTCGAAACGCATCGGCATGTCCGAGTTCGGCTCCCAGAAAAACTTGAACATCGGCTCGATCAGGTTGAATCCCGTTTTATCCGAAGCCGGAAGCCCGCGTGCTCCGTCGATCGTGCGAAACCCGTCCGAACGCGACCACCACAACTCGGCGAGATAGCCAAACCGCCCGAAATCGCCTTCAATGACGTCGCCAACGTTCGCCTGCGAAAGCACGGTGTTGTCGCTGCCGTAGGTCGTGCGGAAAAATACTTTCATGTCCTCGGGAATCGGAGTGGACAGGTAATTGATCACCCCGCCCGTGGTGTGCGGGCCGTAACGGACCTGGCTGGAGCCTTTCAGAATCTCGATGCCGGACATCCGTGCCGCATTCGGAGAATAGTAGGCCGACGGCGCGGCGTAAGGAGCCGGAGCGGTCAAGATCCCGTCTTCCATGATCGTCAGCTTTTCCGAGCGTGTTCCATCTCCACCACGGATCGAGATATTCGGGAAAAGCCCGAAGCCATCCTCTTCGCGCACATAAACTCCGGGCACCTTCGCGAGAATGCGGTTCACGTTCAGATAGCTCGCATCCTGGATCGCGGTCGTGTCGAGGTAAAATCCGGAACCCGGCAGGTTGAACACAGCATCAGTCGATCCAATCACGACGAATGTGTCGAGGGTGTCGGAGGTATCAACCACCGCGACGCCATCATCGTCGATCACGGGCGCGGAAGACGTGCCGGCCGCTTCCCGTTCGATTTCAGCGACGAAAGCCGCTTCCTCTGCCGTCAAATCCTGCCCGAAGCCGGATCCGCCGGAAATCGCAAGCGCCATGAGAGCCAGAACGCCGATCGGGGCCGATTGTCGGGCGTTTTGTGATTCAAAAAATGAAGTCAGATTGAGTCGGTCATGTTTCATGTTGCGACCATTAATGAGATCGAATCTCAATTGCAACTGGAAATTCGACTTTTTTGCGCCGGTGCGGTTTTCACGAACCAACAGGGTCTGTTCGCCGGACGAACCCTGTTGATTCGGAATCCCTCCGCCGCCGATCCGGACTTCCCCCAGGGGGCGGACTGCGCTACCGTCTGGTCATGAAAGCGTTGCCCGGTCTGCTGTTCGGATTGTTCCTGGCTGTTGCGCTGTTTCCCGGTGCCGTCGGGCAGGATGAAAAGAAAAACGAGTCGGCGGAAAAGAAGGAGAAACCGAAAAAACCGAAGTTCGTCGGGGGGAAAGCGGATTTGTTCCGCCACGTGAAAAAACATTTCGCCACGCTGGTCGATGTCGATGAATCGGGCGATGCCGCGAGGGTCACGCTCCACATCGAGGGACAGGAAGCGGAGTCAAAATGGCAGGTCAAACCGGATGCCGAGATCAAGATTCACGGCTGGTGGGGCCGGCCCTCGCAGCTGCAGACCGGTGATCGTGTCTGGGTCTGGCTCGCGGTTGATCGCCAGAAAAAGCCGACCTCGGTTTTGATGATCGCCGATGAAATTTCCGAGCAGGATATTCACGGCCAGCCGTGGACCGTCGAAACGATCAGCGAAAACGGACAGCTCAATCTAAAAATACCGAACGAAAAGCGAGTGAACCCGCGCAAGGTTCAGCTAGCTCAGCAGGGCGTCGAATTGAAAGCCGGGGAGGAATACTTTTTCCGGACAGCCGGCGAAAGAGCCCTTGAAGTCGTAACTGAAGCCGATTTGGAATCGCTCCGCAACGCCCAGCGCGACTGGCTTCGCGAGGTTTGGCGAAAGGAAGGTCTGCCCGGCATGATCACATTTCTCCACCCGATCGGCGGGGAAATGGAAGTGTTTCTCGACCACGAAGCGATCCGCTGGGGCCGGTATTTGAAGGAGGGCGACGCCGTGAAATTGCAGGTCGACGGAACGGACCGGTTGTTCGAGGCAGTTGTAAAATTCGCCGAGCCGTGGCGGGAGCGAACCCGCGTAAAGCTGGTTTCAAAAAGCGGACTGGACCAGCTCGATCTCGAGCAGGGCGCGCGAATCCATCTGCATGTAGCCGAGCCGCCCACCGAAGTGCAGGCTTCCCCCTACCCGACCGACATCGGTCGATTGACCGACAAGTCCGCCCGCGTCGAGTGGTTCATCGCTTCGATTTATTGCCCCTGCGGGATCGCCAACGACCGGTGCACCGGTATGTTTTACACCCTCGCCAGCTGCAACATCAACGCCTGCGGGGCACCCAACGACATGCGTGAAATCATCGGGCCAATGATCGACGAAGGGCTGGACGACAAGGCGATCTACGATCGGATTCAGAAGGAGCGGAGCGCGGATTTGGTACGGCCGCATTTGTTGCGGTGAAATCCGTGCAACAGGTGGGGCGAAACGGACGTCACTTGTTCAGCCCCTTCACGATCGTTTCTGAATAGCGCAACTCACCGGTCAGGCCGTCGAAAAACTGGAAGATCACCTGCGGGTGCGGGTAGGCAAACCAGCGTTCGCCGTCGCGCTCGACGGGATTGTTGAAGACGTTGTTCACCTGCACCACGCAGTAATGCGGGAACGTCCGGTTCGCGCGCGGGATGTCTTCCATCGCATAGCTCGACCAGCGAATTTCGCATTCGCGCGGGCCGTATTTGAATTTCCCGTTCACCGGACGATTGCCCTCGTCTTTCGGCGGCGTGTGGTTGATGGAATTGTGAGGGCCGCTGGCAAACTCATAGACGTTGTCCGTCACGCGGATGGCGAAGGAGTTGTGCAAATCGCCCGTCAGCACGAACACCGGCTGATCCAGCTTGTCCCAGAATTCGATCAATTCCTCGCGCTCATCGAGAAACACGGTCCATGCATCGTCTTTCTTGATCGTGAGCTGCTTGTCATCGCCACCGCCGGAACCGACATGGGGCACCATGAAATTCACGCTGGAAACGACGAAGATGAAATCGGCTTCGCTGTTCGAAATCCCGTCCTTCAGCCACTTCAGCTGCTGCTTGCCGAGCATTGAGGCGCCCGGTTTGTCGGGATTGTCGACGTCGTGCAAGTCGCGATGAGAACGCGTATCGAGCAGGAAAAAATCGCAATTCGAAACAGTGAATTTTCCGTAACAACGCCGCCCGATCGAGTAGGCCGTGGCATCACCATCCGCCTTCGCGGGCGGATTGATCCGCAGCTTGTTCTTGCCTAACACCTCCACAATTTCATAAACCGCCGCGTTCGGATCACCCGTTTGCGAATCAAGATCGGAATCCGCGACGCCCGCCGTGTCGGTGCCCCAGTGCACCAGCAGATTCGCCATTTTCCCCAGATCCAGCGAGCCGAAATCGGCGTCGGGGTCTTCCAAAATATCGCTGCCGGCCTTCAATTTCGCGCGGCCGAACCAGGCCACGTCTTCGTGCTCGACCGGGTTGGACCAGGCGAGGTAATCGAACCATGCTCGCGTTGCGATGTCGCGAAACACGGCGCGGCGGTTCACGTATCCGACCTCGGCCGTGCCGTAAATATCATTCAACAGTTCGTGGTCATCGGCTGTGTAAAACGACGGGACGTGCCGGTGCCACTCGCTCAAATTACGGCCGCGCTCGAGGAAAATTTTGTAGTTCTCCCACACCCCGACGATCGTCGGCGCTTTTTTTACGATCGACGGCGTCTGATCCGGGGTCAGCCCGACTTGGTGGAGCCAGCGGCTGGCGAGATACTCGCGACGGTCTTCGTAGAGCCAGTCGCCGTTCAGAATCGCAAAGTCGATCGTGTCGCGGACCTGCGAATTCAAAATGTCGTAGACCGGCAAAGTCGGCCCGACGCTGTTTCCGCCGGCACGCTGGTTGTTGCCGCAAGCGAACTCAAAACGCAGGTTGAACAGCCCCTTCGGATTCCCCTCCGCGTTTCGAAAGTCATCCGCGCTCTTCCAGGTCGTGAACGACCCGCTGAGCTGGTGATCTTCGACACGGTAAAAGTATTTCGTTCCCGGTTTCAGCCCGTCAATTTTGGTGATCCCGGTGTTGTCATGCTCGATTGCCGTCGTCACAAGCGGCGCTGTCTGATCAAGATTTTCCTTTTTCGTCCCGTAGAAAATTTTCACCTCCCCCGGATCATTCGTCCGCACCCAGATCGACATCGACGTGCTGGTGGGTTGGCCGAGGATGGGACCATGCGTCACCCGGATCGACCGAGCATCGCCATCCTGGGCGTGCGCGGAAATAAAAGGCAGGAAAATAGAAGCGAGCAGACAAAAGGATCTTGGAGTCATGGGGAAAATTGATAGCGGATCGGCCCTGATTTTCCAAAGGGAAAACGAAATTTACGAACGAACAGGGGCTGTTCGGCGAACCAACCCTGTTCGTTCGTAAATCGCGAAATCCGCGATACAATCGGATCGCATGTCCCGACAACCGAACATCATTTTCATCATCACCGATCAGCAGCGATTCGACACGATCAACGCGCTTGGATTTCCGCAGGTCGATACGCCGAATCTCGACCGGTTGGTGAATGAAGGCGTTACTTTCACGAATTGCCACGTTACTGCACCAAGCTGCGCCCCTTCCCGGGCGAGCCTGTTCACAGGACAGTATCCGCACACTACGGGGATTTTAAAAAACGCCGACCGTTGGACAAAAAGCTGGGCCAGTGACCTGGCCGGAGCCGGCTACCACTGCGTGAATGTCGGGAAGATGCACACATTTCCCTTCACGACGCCGTGCGGGTTTCACGAACGCTACGTGGTGGAAAACAAGGATCGCTACCTCGAGGGACGCTATTTTTTCGACGAGTGGGACAAAGCCCTCGCGGCCCGCGGTTTGGTGAAACAGCAACGCGAGTTGTATCGCCAGCGGCCGGATTACAACGAGCGGCTGGGAGCTTTCACGTGGGACCTGCCATCGGAAACGCAATCGGATCATTTTGTCGGCGGGCTGGCAAATTGGTGGCTGAAAACGCATCCGCTGGAATCTCCTTTGTTCCTGGAAATCGGGTTTCCCGGGCCTCATCCGCCCTACGACCCGACGCCGGAAGCACTCGAGCCGTATCGGGACCGGAAAATCGAGCTGCAACCGGTCACCAATGACGATTTGGAAAATCAGCCGGAGGCCTACAAGGCGATGCGGATCCACAATAACGAAGTGGACCACGATTCGGTTGTGCACTTGTTAGAGCCAACGGAGGAGCAGCGCTTGGAGCAGCGGCGGCACTACCTCGCCAATGTTACGATGATCGATGAGCAGGTTGGTTCGATCCTGGAAACGCTGGATTCCCGCGGCTATCTCGACGATGCGATCGTCGTTTTCACGAGCGATCACGGCGACTGCCTGACCGATCACGGGCATTCCCAAAAGTGGACGTTTTACGAACAAGTCACGCGCATGCCGACGATCGTCTGGTCACCCAACCGCGAGTTTGGCGTGCCGCGGGGAACGCGAATCGGCGAGCTGACCAGCCTGTTTGACATCGGGCCAACGATCCTTGAGTGGGCCGGCTGTGAAGTGCCCGATCATTTTTCCGCTGAGTCGCTGAATCCCGCGCTGGCGGGTGATTCAGGCTGGTCGGGTCGCGAATTCGTGTTTGCTGAGCAAGTTCGGGATGGAAATTTTACAGCAGCGGATTACCAGATCATGGTGCGATCCCGGGACTGGAAACTGATTCACATCACCGGGTCAGACGCGCTCAATGGCGGGAGCGAGGGCCAGCTTTTCGGACTGCAAAATGACCCGGGCGAGCAGATCAATTTGTGGAACTCCGACGAGCACGCGAAGATCAAGCAGGATTTGCTGAACGCCATTCTCGAATGGCGGATCGAGACCTCCCACGCAGCATCAAAGTGGGCGGAAGAGACTCGATAGGGCATTACTCGTCGGTTGTCACTCGCGAAGGCGGGGGCAAATGTGGTAGATTGAATTTCCGAAAATGATCTACCTCGACAACAACGCCACTACTGCACTCGATCCGTTGGTTCGGGACGAGATGCTGCCATGGCTCGGCGATGAAAACTACGGCAATCCCTCAGCCGGCTACCGGTTCGGCAAGCGGGCGCGGGAAGCGGTCGAAACCGCCCGTGCCAAGGTGGCGGAGTTGATCGGGGCGGAGCCGGAGGAAATTACTTTCACCAGCGGAGGGACGGAATCCAACAACACGGCGCTGGAAGCTGCGCGGCGAATTCGCCCGGACCGCAACGAATTCATGATCAGCGCGGTGGAGCACAGCGCGATTTTCGAGCCCTGCCAGTTTTACGAATCAACAGGGTTGGTTTGCCGAATGAACCCGGTTGATTCGTACGGACACCTCGATCTCGATTTCTGGGAGGCTGCGCTCTCGGACAAAACGGCGCTCGCCAGCCTGATTTTTGCCAACAACGAAACAGGCGTGATTTCACCCGTGACGGAAGCTGCTGAAGCCGCCGCCAACGCAGGGGCGATGTTTCACACCGACGCCGTCCAGGCAGTGGGGAAAATTCCGGTCTCGGTGAATGACGCGCCGATCCAGATGCTGTCGATGTCGGCCCACAAACTGCATGGCCCGAAAGGTGTTGGAGCCCTTTTCGTGAGCCGGAATTCCCGGTTTCATCCGCTCCTGATCGGCGGCGGCCAGGAGGACGGACGGCGTTCCGGAACCGAAAATGTGGCTGCGATTGTCGGGTTCGGAAAAGCGGCGGAGCTGGCCCGGGCAGATTTTCACGCTGACTCAATTGGAAAATTGCGCGACCGGTTTGAAAACGGCGTTCTGGAAAAAATCGAAGGCGTGGAGGTGAACGGGGATCGCGAAAACAGGCTGCCGAACACGTCCAACCTGTATTTCACCGGTGTCGATGGCGAAGGATTGCTGATTCTGCTCGACGAGGCGGGGATTTGCTGTTCGCCCGGTTCAGCCTGCAGCACGGGATCGGTCGAACCGAGCCGGATCATCAAGGCGATGGGATTTTCGACGGAACGAGCACGCAGCAGCGTGCGATTTTCGCTCTCGAAATTCACGACGGAATCGGAAATCGACGAGGCGGTGGCGCAGTTGGAAAAAGCGGTAAGCAAACTGCGGGTTGTGATGCCGAAATCCGGCTCCCGGGTGGTGGTGAATTCCTAGTCTTCCGCCGCGTCCTCACCAGCTGCTGACAAGTCAAGTCAGCTTCGTCAACACCAGCGACGCGAGGTTGAGCACGAGGAAAAAACCGCACATGTCCGTGCAGGTGGTCAAAATCGGGCCGGACGCCAGCGCCGGATCAACCTTTAGCTTTTTCAACAGCAACGGCACCAGTCCGCCGAGCAGAACGGAGAGAATCGTGTTCAAAGCCAGCGCGGACCCGATAACCAGGCCGAGATACACGTTGTCTTTCCAAATTCCGGCGATGGTTCCCAGCAGGGTCCCCAGCACAATCCCATTCATCAGCCCGAGAATGCCTTCCTTCCAAATCACCCGGAGATATTCCCCGGGCCGGATCAAACCGAGGGTTAGCTCCCGCATGCTCACAGCCACCGCCTGGTTGCCCGAGCAGCCGCTCATATCCGACACAATTGGCAGAAAAACCGCCAGCGCGATGACTGCCTGCAACGTGTCTTCATACATCGCGATCACACTCGCCGCGACGATGTTCAACAAAATGTTCGGCGCCAGCCAGGCCAGTCGTCTCCGGCAACGCAGCAGCATCGGCATACTGCGAAGTTCCTCCCCGCCAACGATCCCGCTCGTCAGCAGGTAATCTTCCGTCTGTTGATCCGCTGTGGCCTCATCCACTGCCTGCCGCGTCACGACTCCAACCAGCAGACACGATTCATCCACGACCGGTAATCCCACATAAGCCTTTTCATCGAAGGTCCGCAGCAGGGCTTCGAAATCATCCGAAACCTGAACCGCAACCGGATCGGCTATCATG
The DNA here is from genome assembly GCA_013003335.1 of Verrucomicrobiales bacterium. Taxonomy (GTDB): domain Bacteria; phylum Verrucomicrobiota; class Verrucomicrobiia; order Verrucomicrobiales; family DEV007; genus JABDJT01. The sequence continues at coordinate 12,477 of JABDJT010000388.1, forward strand.
ATTTCCACAACCGGCACGGCTCGCCTGGTTAAAACCAGGTCCCGCAACCGCAACACGCCGCGCAGGATTCCGCTGTCATTGATGACGTAGACATACTGCACATCCATGTCGCCGTACATCTCGGCGTTGTGGCTCAGTTCTCCGAGAACATCTCCCACCGTCGCCGTCTCGGGAAAAGCCGCGAATGATTCGGTCATTAAACCGCCCGCCGAATCAGCCTCGTATTCCGTCCGTACCCGCAAGTTCTCCGCCTCGTCGATATCGTCCAATTCCGCCAGCAGAGCCTCCGACTCCGCTTCATCCATGCCCCGTAGCAAATCCGCTCCCGTATCCTCCGGAAGCGCCTCCACAATATCCGCCCCGGATTCCGGCGCGATCACTTCAAGGATATCGACCGCCTGGACTTCCGGCAGGTGCTCCAGTAAATCAGCCGCGACCTCCGGTTCAACCAGCGCGACGATCTGAGCCTGCTCCTCACTCGACAGACGCGACATCGCCCGGCGCTGGTCTTCCGAGTTCAAATCTTCCAGGAATCCGGCGGCCGCTTTCGCGTCCTTCGATTCCAGGCACTTGGCCAGGGGTTCCCACGGGCGTTCCAACTCCGGTTCGGTGGAGTTCGTTTCGGATTCCGGATCCGGAGCAAGGGGAGCGGGTGTTTCAGTCATGGCGGGTGAGGAATTTGACCGCACCAAACTAAAAGCCCTTCTGCCTATGGGAAACCATTTCGTTGCAGAATGTAAAAGGTGAAGGGGGCGCCCGGCTCGGCAGCGGAGCGAGCGCACAAACCGGAGAGGCTGTCCGTTCACCAGTTGCCGATTCCAGGGCCCCCCTCATTTTCTTCCGGAGGAACCGGATCTTTTCAGCCAGTGGAAAAATTTACTCTGTTTCACAAAAAAGGTCACCAGGAAGTCGCCGGGAAAAACTGATTTTTTTCATCCTGTTTCTCCCGGTTTTCGCGTAAAAACTCACCCGTACCTCCGCACGAACCAACAGGGTCTGTTCTTCAAACCAACCCGGTTGATTCGGAAAATCTCAGCTTTTAAAAAATGAAATCATTGCCCTTTCCTACTCTTGCTCTCGCCTCTCTGGCTTTCCTGCAGTTTTCCTACGCCCGGGAAAATGCCGAACAACAACCCGTTCGCGGCGAGGACTGGGTCCGCGTCCCGGCAATCCCGGACGGCCTTTCGGTCTCAAACGCCTTTCAAAGCCACATGGTCATCCAGCGCGACAAACCGGTCAAGATTTGGGGCTGGGCAGGAGCGCCGAGAGAGGAAGTCACCGTGGCTTTTGCCGGTAAAACTGCCACCGGGAAGGCGGGCGACGATCGGGCGTGGCGGGTGAAATTGCCTCCGGTCGCCGCAAACAGCGAGCCACAAAATCTCGTGATCGAAGCAAAATCAGGCCGCATCGAACTGGAAGACATCCTCGTGGGCGACGTGTGGATCCTGGGCGGTCAAAGCAATATGGAATTCGACCTCGCCAAGGTGGACGACGGGAATCTCGAAGTCGTGTCGGCCAATTTTCCCGAGATTCGCCTGCTCACCATCCCGCGCGGAAACGGATTCGACTCCGTCGCCAGTTTCGAACGCCTCCACGAATGGAGTGACTGGTCGAAGCGGCATTTCAAGAAAGGCGACTGGGAGTTCTGCTCGCCGGAAACCGTTCGGGAATTTTCCGCAATCGGTTACGTATTCGGACGCCGCGTCCACCTCGCAGCCAGCGTACCGATCGGGCTGATCGATGTGTCGGTTGGCGGCACCACCGTCGAAACCTGGACGCCGCAGGACGTGATCACCAAAATCGACAGCGAAGAAACGAAAGCCTGGCTCCAGCAGTGGGAGGAGAAAATCGCGGCCTGGGATGCGAAAGCAGATCTCGAAAAACAGATCTCCAACTGGGAAAACCGGAAAGCGAAATTTGAGAAAGAAGGCCGCGATTTCAAAGATCCGAAACCGACCGAACTGCGCCCCGGCCCCGTCGCCGACCGCAACCGCCCGGGCTTCATGTTCTCGAGCATGATCCGTCCGCTCGAAGGGCTGTCCGTGAAAGGCGCCTTGTTCCACCAGGGTTTCAACAACTGTTTCCAGGGCGGTGACGGCGCGAAAATGTACGCCCAGGTTTTTCCGGAAATGATTTCGTCCTGGCGGAAAGCTTTCGCCGACGAAGCACTTCCCTTTTGCATCCTCTCCCTCTGCACGGCAGGCGAACCCCAAACGCATGAAAATTTTGCCAAACCGATGTACGACGTCGGCCCGTTCATTCGCGAAGCCCAGCACAAATCCTACGAAACCCTGCGCGAGGCTGGCGATGAAACGATCGGTTTCGCCAGCACCTACGATTTCCGGAAATCCTGGTATCACCCGCAGATCAAAGTTCCCGCCGGCGAGCGTGCCGCGAAATGGGCCCTCGCCACGGAATATGATGTATTCGAAGGCCGCGATCAGCCGCTCTACGCTCACCCGCCCACAATCGAGGAAGTCAAAATCGGCGACGGCAAAATCCAACTCGATCTCAGCACGGACGTAAAAACCGCTGACGACAGCCTCGGAAAAATGGTCGGGTTCGCCATCGCTGGCGACGACCGGAAGTTCGTTCCCGCGGAAATTTCCTATTTCAAAGACGAGCCGACCGAGCAGAACAAGAAAGGCCGCGAATACCGGAACAAGCTTGTGCTTTCCAGCCCGCACTGCTCCGAGCCGAAATACTACCGGTACGCCTGGGCCCGAAACCCGATGGCCAATCTCGTAAACCGCTTCGACCTTCCCTTCGCCACCCAGCGCAACGACGACTGGGATCTCGAAGCAACCGTCCCCGGTATCACTCCGCCCGAAGGGATGGACCCGAATGGCGCACGTCGCTGGATTGCGAACAACGCTAAAAAAGAACTCGAAAAAATCGACCGCGAGCGGCTCGAGGCGGAGGCGAAGATGCTGATCGGGGAGTCGTCGGGAGAGGACGAGTAAGGAAGGTGGTGCGGGTACAGAGAATCGAACTCTGATCTCAAGCTTGGGAAGCTCGCGTCCTACCATTGAACGACACCCGCCTTTTCCGGTTCAAAAACCGGACGCGCACTCTGCCGGATTCCCGGCTGCTTTTCAAGGAAAACGAGTGAGCCAGGTGAAAGCCGAACTGCGCCGCTTAGCGGCTTTTCGTAGCACGGGTTTTCCAACCCGTGATCACTTTTCCCCGGCTGCAATCCACGGGTTGGAAAACCCGTGCTACAAACAAACCGGCGAGGGTGAATCTGAAAAAACTCAATTCTGCGTCAAATCCGTCTCAGGCTTCAGCATGTCCTGCAGGTTGTATTTCGTGTAGCGGGTGTGGCTGGCGACGTTTTCCGAATCCGCATTAGCCACCCAGAAATCGAGTGTGTCGGGGGCAAACAGCACGGACTGAATGTTCGACGTCATGCACACGGGGCGGGTCATCAATTCGCGGGCAGAGTCAGCGGTGAAGGTTCCGTGACCGGCTTTCACGCGCTTCACCAGCTCCTCGTATCGATCGCCCGCGGACATCAAAACAGTGTCTTCGACAGCATGGGGAAGTTGCGGATGAGTTTCACCCGACCAAATCGTTTCGAATGTTTCCGGCGTCGCCGCGATCCCCACAGCCCGGCCGGATTTCGCGTCGGAAATCACGTAGTAATATTCGCAGGTCCGGGGTCCTCGTTCCATGATCGCGAACGCTTCGTCGATTGTGTCGGCTTTTTCCATGACCTCGCGCATCAGCTGCGCCATTGGTTTGCCGTCCCAGTTCCCTTCGCCGCGGCCGCCCATTTCGCCAATCGCGATCTGTTTTTCGTTCATCGCGGTGACCGTTCCAATGAACCCGGCGTATCCGACATTCACCCAGGCATTGCCCTCGTCCGGCTGCACGATCATCACGACCGCGTTTTGTTCGAGACCAACGCCGCGCATGTAATCCAGCACGCGTCCGTGATAGATTTTCCCGTCCACCGTCGCGCTGCCGTGCACGGCGAAACCGCTGCAGTGAAAAAGCTCGGGGAAAAAATTTGAGAGACGACACTCTTCGATTTCGAGACCCGAAGCGAGGGCCAGTGCGTCCATCTCGCGGAAGAAGCGCGGGTCGGTATGCGGATGCAGGCGGGACTCAGCCTCTTCGATTTCACCGAAAAACCAGCGGCCTTTTCCGAAGGAACTCCCCACGCCAATCCCGTACAAAATCCGATCAGTCACCTCGCGAATTTCTTCCGCAAGCAATTCGCCGTGCTGCGTTCCCATTTCCTCCGGTGTTCCTTTCAGCCACAGCACACGGGTCCCGTCCCAGATTTCCAGGCGACCGTCGCCCGACCGCGCCACCAATTCCCGTTCGCCTTTCTCCGGCGGGAGGGGCTCGGCCCGGCTGTTCAGATTTTTCAGCGTGACCTCCACAAATTTCGCGAGATGGGAAAGCGCGACGCGCTCTGGATTCGGCAAATCGCCGTCGACCTGTTTCCAGCCGATTCTCGCGTCGGGGTTTTCGTCGATGTCCCACTCCGAAAACCAAACCTGCACATCAAGCTCATTGTCATCCTGCACCCGAATCGAACGTGGATGTTTCGTGTCATAATCCAGCAAAAGACTGAACGTAACCCCCTCCGGCAGGCCCAGTTTTTTCGCGGCGAGGGGTTTCGGCGTCACGTAGTAAAACGGCTCCATCCCCTGCGTCAGCGACTTTTCCACCTTCACCAGCGCCGGCAAAAGCAGCAGCTGGGAACTGGAAACCGGCAGCGAAAAATCGGCTAATTCGATCGAATCGATGCTTTCCGGGTTGGCCGAAAACCGCGGCACGTCATTTGCTCCGACGATGGCCATGTCCTTGTACGGCACGAACAATCGGACCTCCTGACCGTCCCGGGCGATGTGATAACTCTCGCCATCCACCTCGGCGCTGAGAAACAATTTGTCCGGCCACTGGTAGGAAAATTCTGCCGTCCGCTGCTCCAGTTCCTTGGGTATCCCGCCGGTTTTTGCAAATGTCAGGCTGCTCGAAAGTGCCGGTCCGCGTCCGCTGGTTTCCGGTTCGATTTTCTCGTGCCACTCGCGAATGACCGCCGCGAATTCCCGGGAATCAGCCGAGGTAAAAACGCCAAACCAGAGAATAATCGCGATTGCCACAAGCCCGAAAATTCCCCCACCAATCTGAACAAGCCGTTTCCGTTTCATGCCTCAGTGTGCCGTGAAAATGTGGCGCGTGCGAGCGATTTTGAGCCGTCGCCGGGTTCCGAATGCGGGATCGTTGCGCGTATTTTGCGAATGTTGACGCGCCTGTTTTGACTCGGGTTGCGAACGGGAGTCGAACGCGGAAACTCAATTAATGAACAACGAAGAGACAACCCTTTACGAGCGAATTGGCGGCGAAGACGCCATCACGGGAATGCTGGACAGTTTTTACAAGAAGGTGACGACAGACCCGGAATTATCTCCTTATTTCAAAAATGTCCCGATGGATCGCCTGCAAAGAATGCAGCGGGAATTTTTCAGCTCTGCGACCGGCGGTCCGATCAAATACAGCGGCCGACCGCTCGCTCACGTCCACCATCCGCTGGCAATCAGCAGCCGCGAGTTTCAACGCTTCACCCAACACCTCATCGAAACACTGCAGGAAAAAGGCATCGACGAGCAGGACGTGCTCGACGTCATCGCCCGGGTGAATCTCTACGCAGACGAAATTACGAACGACACAACCGTGGATGGCTGACTGGCCACGCTCCTCACTCGCCTTTTTTCTCCGCCAGGATTTCTTCGAGGTAACGCCGCAAAATTTCTGTCCGGCCTTCCCGCGATTCATTCGGGTTGCTTCGCATATGCTCGATGACTTTCTGACGAAGCCTGTTCCGCTGCTCATCGGTCAAGCTGTTGAGTTTTTCAAGAACCTCAGCCGAATCCTGATTTCGAAACTCGAGATGGCGGTGCAAAAACGCATAGGTCCCGACGCCGTTGATTGAATGCGGGCCAACAAACCACTCGATCTCGCAGCGATCCCCAATCCCGAGCTTGGCCTGGTAC
>JABDJT010000408.1 GCA_013003335.1 Verrucomicrobiales bacterium
GAAAAAACGCTGCTCTACGAGGGCGGCACGGACGGGCGGCACAATCCCGAAAAATCGGTCGAGCACCAGGATTCGGGGCTGGTCTGGAACATCGACAATCACATTTACATCACCTACAACTCTGAGCGCTACCGTTTCACCGACGGGACCTGGCGGGCGGAAAAACAGCGCAGCCACTGGACGCAGTGGGGCCTGACGCACAACGACGTCGGCGATCTGTTCTGGATCACGAACACCGATCCGATGACCGAGCCGTATCTCCATCCCCGATACGTCGCCAACGCGAGCCGGATTGCGGGGAAAGGAATCAACGGAAAACCAATCGATCTCGGCACACCGTTCACGCCGGATTTTTTGAAGGTGAAAAATCTCTGCCTGCTCGATGATCGCGGCGGCGAGAAACCGGAATTCAGTGGATTCACCTCGACCTGTGGACAGTCCGTGTTTCGCGGGCACAAGCTGCCGTTCGAGGATCGGGGCCGGTATTTTTTCTGTGACCCGACGATCCACGTCGTGCGCCGGGCAAATCTCACGAAAAAGGACGGGCTCGACTGGCTCGAAAAAACCGAGCCGGGCGATGAGGAATTCCTGATCAGCAGCGACATCAATTCCCGCTTCATCAACACCGCCACTGGTCCCGACGGCTGTCTTTACGTGACGGATATGTATCGCGGGATCATCCAGGACGCCGGCTGGCTTTCGCCCGGGCCGCGGGAAAACATCGTGAAAAACGGCCTCCACGACAACAATCAACACGGCCGCATCTGGCGGATCCGCCACGCCGATTTCACGCCCGGCCCGCAGCCGCGCATGCTCGACGAATCGACCGCCGAGCTGCTTCGCCATTTCGAAAATCCGAACGGCTGGTGGCGGGACACTGCCCAGAAACTGATCATCCTCCGCGAAGATCGCGACTCCGTCGTGCCGCTGCTCGAAGGCATGGCACGCTTCGCGCAGAACCCGCTCGTGCGACTGCATTCCCTTTGGACGCTGGAGGGAATCGGCGCCCTGTCGCCGAATTTTGTCGCCGAATGTTTCACGGATCGGGATCCCCGAATCCGGCGGGCGGGCATCCAAATTTCCGAGCGCTGGCTGGTCGAAACCGGCCTGAAAGAAATCGCCTCACTCGCAAACGATCCCGATCCGCGAGTTGCCGAGCAGTTGATTTTGTCACTCGGCATGGTCATCGGGACCGAAAACGAATCGAACGCCGCCGAACTGATTGCGACGGCTGCGAAGCGTCACGCCGCCGACAAAGGCGTCATGCTTGCGACCGGGATTTCGCTCTGGGGCCGGAAAGATGCTCCGTTCGTGAAATCGATTCTCTCGGGAAAATCGGGCCTGAATCCGACCGTCGAAGCCACCTGGAACGCCGCTCTTTCCAACTGGAATCGCGGCCTGAAATTTCCGGAGGGGATGCCGCGCGATCACCAGCGCGCGATCCAGGGCGGCGAAAATCTGTATTTCAAAACCTGTGTCACTTGCCATGGCGGCGACGGAAAAGGCGTCCAGATTGCGGGCACCGATCTCGCCCTCGCGCCTTCGCTCGTCGATTCCAAACGTGTTCACGGCGATCCCGAAAAATTGATCCCGCTGTTTCATCACGGCCTCACCGGTCCGATCGACGGTAAAAACTACCAGGCCGGTTTCATGGCACCCGCTGCCGCGCTCGGCATCACGCGCGACGACCGGCTTTCCGAAGTCATCAGCTACATCCGCTACGCCTGGGGGAAAGGGCAGAAGGAGATCGTCACAAAAGATCAGGTCAAGGCTGTCCGGAATAAACACGAAGACCGGAAAGCCCCGTGGACGGATGCGGAATTGAAGTGAGTCGATGGACGAATCAACAGGGTCGGTTCGATGAACCAACCCTATTGGTTCGTGAAAACCCGTTTTCCTATCTTTCCCCGGAAAAGGGGCGCAGCCCCAGAAGCATTTCCGCCCGTTCGGTCAGCGGTTGTTTTGCGAAACCGCCTTCGGTGTGCTCTGCGAGATTCCGTTCAACGAAGGCGTAAACGGACTGTCGATCCTGGCTCGTGTCGACTTCGATGCATTTGTCTTTTTCTTTGAAAAGCTCAACGATCGGCAAGGTCTCGGCTTTAAAAGTGTCGAATCTGACTTTGATGCTTTCCACGTTATCGTCGCTGCGGCCCGTCCACTTCGCCCGACCCAGAATGCGTTTTTCCAACACCTCGTAGGGGCACTCGAAATACAACATTTTCGGCAACTCAGCTTCGCGGCCGAAGATTTCATACCACGCTTCCAGATTTTCTGGTGAACGCGGAAATCCATCGAGCAGGAAGTTGTTTTTCCCGGTGGTCCGGGTGATTCGTTCCATGGTTTCCTGTAGGAGCGTCACCAAAATTTCCGTTGGTACGAGTTTCCCGGCTGTCATGAATTCCTCAATTTTCGCGGCATTGGCTCCGCCGGCCTCGCGCTCTTCCCGGAGGAGATCGCCCATCGAAAGATGAACCCATCCGAGTTGGGATTCGGCCAGTTCACACATCGTCCCTTTTCCCGCTCCCGGACCGCCCAGGACGAAAACGACGTTCGGCCCGGGGCAGGGCAACCGGGGATCGAAATGATGAATCACGACTTGGGGAGCCGGCGCGACGCCTTTTTTGTAAACGTGCCATTCCACATCCGTCGGCGGCATCGGCACATCGAAGGTCGCGTCGTAGGCGAGGTGACCATCGAGCCGGCAAATGCGCCAGGACTGGTAGCTGTTCGAATAGGAAAGCGCCGGGCTGCGTGCCGATTTTCCGTCTGCCCGGTCCCAGGCCATTCGTCCGTTCCAGTAACCGGGCGTGGAGATCGTGCCGGATTCGGATTCAGTGGGAGGAGCGGTTGAGGGGACAAAAAGTCCGTCCACTTCGGGAATTCCGGCCCCGGTGACTTCGATAAAAAAGGTGTTTGGTTCGAGCTCGTTTGCGTCTGCCATAATAGATTTATCCAGTTTTGAAGGTGCTTTTTCGGATTATTTTTCCGTCGTGAACGCCAGCGCCGGCAGCCCGTTTTTGTTGAACAAATTCGCCCAGGTCCGGTTCTTGGCCCAGGCGAAGCAGGCGTGTTTCGGCGTGCTTACGGCTTCGCTGGAAAGTTCGACGGTGTCCTTTCCGGAAATCTTCGCGTCGGCCCAGTGCCAGGCACCGTCTTGTCCGGCGAGCGCGAACCCCTGCAACTGTTCGCTGTGCTTCACCACCAGCCCATCACCGACTTCGGTGAATTTCACGGTCACCTTGTTTCCGTCGATCGAGTGGGACTGGTAGATTGGGCCGTAAGCCTGAACGCCGTCCTTTTCGTAAACCTTCTGCATTGCGATTTCGGCAGCACGATTTCCGTAGCCCCACTTGTTTTTGGGGTGAACGGTCGCGCCCAGATCGATCGCGGGGACCATCCAGGCATTCGGGTTGTCGAGCATCAGGCGGGTGTAGAGGAAACGCCCTTCACCGCCGGGAGTCGCCGGAGGGCTGGCCGGGCGATTTGAAAAGGCATCCGCTTCGCGCGTGATCGGGTCGTCGTTGGAAAAGGCATTCCCCAGGCCGCTCGGTTTCTGCACGAAAAGAAACGGAAATTCGTCCTGGTCCCACAGCTCGCGCCAGCCGCGAATCAGTTCGCTCATCGAGGTGTGTTGATCGAGTCCGAGCACACCGGTTCCGGATTCTCCCTGGTCCCACAGGACCCCGCGGATCGCGTAGCCGACGCTCGAGCGGATGAATCGATCAAACAATCCGCCGATTTTTCCGCCGCGCGTGGACTGGCCCGGTTCGATGATGGTTGCCGCCGGCTTCCGGCCGCGCGGTTTTTTGCCATCGGCTTTTGCTTTTTCGGCGGCTTTTTCCCAGGCCGCGATTTTCGCTTCGACCTGTTGCTGCGCTTTCTTGCGATCCCAGGTTTTCGCAAATGCGGTGATGTCCGCTTTGCATTTTGCGCTCGATTCAAAAATCTCCGGTGGCATCCAGTAGCCGGACGGTGTTCCGCCCACGGCGCCGACGATCAATCCGATCGGCACATCCAGATCGCGGTGAAGCCGTTCTCCGAAGGCGAACAGGATGGCGGAGAATCGCGGGACAGATTCAGCCGTGGCCGTTTCCCAAATCGGCTTCGGCCCGCCGTTCATCAGGCGGATGGACGGGTAGGGCGCCTTGTCGACCAGGGCGGCCAGCGTCGGATCGTTCTTCGCGTAACTCGCGACCCGGCCGGCCATGTTCGATTGTCCCGATCCAACCCAGACATCGCCGACGAGTGCGTCGTTGATTTTCACTTCTTTCCCGCCGCCGGAAATCGTCATCACCCGGCTTTGGGCGGAGGCTTTCATCGGTTTCAAAGTCGCCCGCCAGTTTCCGTCCGCGTCCGCTTTCGCGGTCACGGTTTGGTCAGCAAAAGCAACGGTGACTTCTGAATTCGGTGCCGCCGTTCCCCAGACCGGAACATCCATCCCGCGCTGCAGGACGAGGTGATCGCTGAAATGCGAGGCCGGTTCGAGGGCGAGGGCCCCTGAATGGGAAAGAGTGACCGCGATAGCGGCAGACAGAAAACGTGTCATCATGGGGCCAGAATTCCCCATGGCAGCCTCCGTCGTCAAGATTCGCGCGGGACGCGTTCGTGATGCCTCACTCCGCCTTCGGCTTTTCGAAAACCATGAAATGCTGCCGAGGCAGGAAATCGCGCGTTTCCTTGTGTTTCAGGCCGACGGCTTCCATTTCGGCGATGGCCTGTTTCTGCGTCATCTTGTGAAGCGGCTTGATTGGGACGGACGGATCTTCGCCGCGGTATTCGAGCAGGATCACCCGCCCGCCGGGACGGAGGCCTTTCACGATCGATTCCATCATTTCGCGGGGGTGGGAAAATTCGTGATAGGCATCGACCATCAGCACGGCATCCACTTTGCCTTCGGGCAGTTTCGTGTCCTCGATCGTGCCGAGAACTGATTCCACATTTTTCACGCCGTCGCGCTTCGCTTTTCCCTGGATAAAATCAAGCATGCCCTGCTCGATATCGACCGCGAGCACTTTGCCCTTCGGCACCAGCGGTGACATCATGAACGTGAAGTAGCCCGAGCCGGCCCCGATATCGGCGATCACGTCCGTCTCCTTCAATTCGAGATTTTTCATGACAAGGCTCGGTTTTTCCTCGTCCTCCCGCGATTTCCGCTCCAGCCAGCGAATCGCGTGGACCGACACGACGTGGGAGATTTCGCGGCCCATGTAAACCTTGCCAATGCCGTCGCGGGACGGGGTTTTGGTCGTGTAATGGGCGGGAAGTTCGGGATCCGCCCCGGCTTTCTTTTCCTGGGCAGAGGCGGGGAAAATCGCGGGGAAAACGAGAACGAAAAGGGAGAGAAAAAGCCGGTTCATAGGTTCGATAAAATCCAATTGTTTCAGCATTGATTGCCTTGTGGAAAAAGGCTAGGGTCGCGATCCTGCCATCCGCCACACAGCGAAACCACACAACACAATACAGACATGGCACCGGATTGGACAAGACGCCATTTGATTTATGGCAGTGCCGGCATGGCCGCCTCGGGCTTTATGCAGGGCAAAACCACGGACGCGGAATCGGATTCCCCTGCGTTGCACATTCCGCCGCGGGATTCATCCGGCGCCGGAGTGCTTCGTGCCGTGGTAATCGGGCACACCGGCGCGGGAAATTACGGGCACGGACTCGACCAGGTGTTTTGCGAGATACCGGGGGTGGAGATGGCCGCGGTGGCGGATGAGGACGAAGCCGGGCGCGAGGAGACCCGGGAAAAAATCGGCGCGGAACGCAGTTATGCGGAGTTTGACGAGATGCTGGCCAAAGAAAAGCCGGACCTGGTTTGCATCGCGCCCCGCTGGACAGGGGAACGATTTCCAATGGCAATGGCCGCCCTTCAGGCTGGCGCCCATATCCTCGTGGAGAATCCATTCACCCAAACCCTCGCGGAGGCGGATGAACTGCTGGCGGTTGCAGAGCAGCAGGGGCGGAAAATTGCCGTGGCCCACCCGATGCTGACAGATCCGCACGTGGAGAAATTTTACGAGCAATCCCGTCGTCACATCGGCGAGCTCCTGGAAATGCGGGTCTATGGAAAAATGGACGACCGCGCCGGCGGCGAAGATTTGCTGGTGCAGGGAAGCCACCTGTTCGATCTCGTCCGGCTGTTCGGCGGAGAGGCCGAATGGTGCACCGCGCGGATCCGTTCGGGCGGCCACGAAGCCACCCTGGCGGACGTAAAACAATCCCGCCACGAGGACCTCGGCCCGATTCTCGGCGACGATATTTCGGCCCAGATCGCGATGGATTCCGGGGTCAACGTCACCTTTACTTCGCGGACCGGGCTGCGCGATGCGGTCGGCCCGTGGGGGATCGAGTTCATCGGCTCACGATCCGTCATGCGGCTGCAGGCGGGTGAACAGGCCACTTTTTCGTATCTCCAGTCACCCGATCCGAGGGCGCACACTCGCGACGAGCAATGGAAACGGTGGCCCGACGAGGAGCCCTATCATGAGGATTTCAACGGCGCCACCGGCCGCCATGCCGCCAACCGGATCCTCGTGACCGACTGGCTCGATGCCATCGCCGGAGAGGAAGAGTCGGATCCGAAGTGCTCCGGCTACCGCGCCATGAAAACCCTCGAGATGATCCACGGTATCTGGCAGGCCGGTCTCACCGGTGAACGCGTCAAATTTCCGCTGGTGGATCGGGAGCATCCGCTTGCGTCGGAGGAACTGTGACGATTTCGATGAAACAGGGTTGGTTTATCGAATGAACCCTGTTCGTTCGTTTTCCCGTTGACGCACCCGCGGTTTGTTGTCTGAATTCCGGCACTCATGATCGACCCGGATTCCTTCTTTTTGCTCGCTGAAACTGCTTCGTCCACTGCCGTGAAACTCGGCAAGCCGGGGCTGGCGGAAAATTTGGTGACGCTGGCGATGCTGATCCTGCTGCAGGCGGTTCTCGGGTTCGACAACCTGCTCTACATCTCTCTGGAATCAAAGCGGGCGCCGAAGGAGAAACAGGCGGCGGTGCGGCGGTTCGGGATCGGGCTGGCGG